>JAJHQY010000020.1 GCA_020833085.1 Desulfurococcaceae archaeon | reverse complement strand
GGGCTTGGCGTGAATCAGAATAGAATTGTAGGAAAGGTGCTTTCGATTGGCAACTACGTGGTGAAAATACCGTATATAGGGCACCTAGCTCTGATGCTAAGAGGAGGGTAGATAGTAGCAAGTTCACCTCTTCGCCAGGTTCTTTAGCTCAATGTGCTCTATTACATCTCTAATTAGAGTACCAGTACTCCTCATACTTCTCAGCTTCTTAAGATACTCTTCGTAGGAAACGCCTTTACGATTATACCACTCCTTGTAAGTTTCGTGGAGTTTTCTGAGAGCCTCGTGGTGGTATTTACATAGAGAGGTCTCAAAGACCTCTCTGCGACATGTCGGTATAGAGCACTTAACATAGTTATTCAATATACCCAGTCTATTTGAAAGTAGTGTCCCAATATCGCTAATTTGCCTGTTAAAGTTATCTAGAAGACTCTTTAAGACTACTTTAGCCTCCTCGATCACCTGAGATTTAGTTTTAACGCCCGCCCTAACCTCATTTATTAACTTCTCGAATTTTCTAGTGAGATCAACGCTGACGAGCTCGGGAAAGAACTTCGAAATGACCTCTACTACGCCTAGTCCTAAGTCAGTTATCTCAACGCCGCTCTTAGTACTTTTCAAGTAACCCCTCTCAAACAACTTCTCTATAATGGGGGCTCTAGTGGCCTCAGTTCCTATCTCAACGCTTTCCATCCACTTCAAAATATCCACTCTCTTCAACTTAGCCGGGGGCTTTGTGTAAGACTCTCTCACTACGACATTTACGACTTCGACTTTTTCACCTCGCGAGAGACTAGGCAACATTTTAGCTGAGGGCGCGTGGTATGGGTAGTAGGTTAGCCAGCCCGGGTACTCTACAACTACACCGCTACATGTGAAGACGTGTCTTGTAATAGGAGTTTCTAGCACTATTCTCGTACTTAGTATTTCAGCGCTTGGTGCAAATGCGGCTAGAAATCTCCTTACAATGAGGTCGTAAAGAGCCCACTGATCGCGCGTTAAATTCTGGGGGGTGTTCCCAGTGGGGTATATAGCTGGGTGAGCTGGGTCCTCTTTTTCGCCTTCAACAGGTTTTAACACGCCACGAGTTTCCCTCAGAAGCTGTGCTACTAGTTGCCTATACTTCTCCATGCGAGAGAGCTTATCTAGTATTTCTCTGTAATTTAGTGTAGGTGGGAGTTTCTGGCTATTTGTGCGTGGATAACTTATAAGGGCTTCCAAGTATAGCTCTTCAGCTATTTTTTGTGTTTTCATTGGAGTAAAGCCCAGAATTCTCGCCGCCTCGTATTGGAGGTCACTTAGATTAAATGGTGGTGGTGGACTGAGCTTTTTTCTCTCAACTACGTAGTCTCTCACAACTAAGTACTTACTCTTCAAGACGGCACTCCTAATAGTATTTGCTGTTTTAATGTCTTGAACGGGGTTTTCAGCGTACTCGGCACTGAACGTAGTAGAGCCTTTTCTAAGTTTAACTGTAATGCTGTATTGAGGAAGCGGAATAAACAGTGCGCGCTCTAACTCCCTCTCAGCTACGTATTTCAGTGTAGGTGTCTGCACTCTACCAGCGCTTAAAGTAATCCTCCTCTTAGTGGCGTGGTAAATAGCGCTCATTAGTGCTCTACTGACATTAATACCCCAAATCCAGTCTAGTTCGTGCCTACAGAGCCCTGATTCCACCATGTCGTAGTCTAGGGGCATTAGATTTTCAAATGAAGCTCTCAACTCACTGTGCACTAGGCTTGAGAATTTAGCTCTAAACGCCCGCTTCTCGTCGCCGTGAAACTTTATTATGAGATAGCCAATAACGCTCCCCTCAATATCGTAGTCGCACGCGTTAACATAGTACTGACACTCGCGAGCCAGCTTACTGAGAAGTTCAAGGTATTTGCGCGAGTACTTCTTCTCCTCCTCCACGATGTATGCTGGAATCCACTTATATTCAAAGACGGGGTAGCCGTCTAGCTCGGTGTGGAGAGTGTATAAGTGTCCAACAGCACTCGCAATGTAGATCGTCAGAGGTGTACTCCTTATCTCGTAGTAGGGCACACCCTCGTATCTCCTAGTAATGAAGTTGCGTGATAGTGCCTCAGCTATTTTCCTCGCGGCTTTAGGCTTCTCCGCTATCACTAATACCGGGCCTCTCAGAGCCCATATGCTAATTCCGGCCCCTCCCACCTCTCTCAGGAATTTACTGTCAAGTAATCCCGCGTAGCGATTTAAGCGCATGCCTGCTCCTTACCTAAATAGTGAGTCTAAGTTGTTGAATATTAAAGCAGAGGCAGAGGTAAAGTCAGGATTAGTAGAGCGAAGTAAAGTACTAAACAAAGTACACAGCGCGACGTGTCGTACCAATTAGCCACTCCTAAGTGAGGAGCTCTCCCAGTAATAGCCCAGAGAACTAGAGCTAGTAGTCCTAAGCCTATGTAGAAGTGACCGACATTGAAGAAGTACATGAGCAAGGATCCAATAGTTAAGAAGACTACTGGTGTGATTATGCCGATGTACTGGTGTGTACGAATACTAGTAAAACTCCTCACCACGTGACCTCCGTCGAGTTGCCCAATTGGCAGTAAGTTGAGAAATGTAACTAAATAGACAACGTAGGCAATAAATAGCAGTGGGTGCATGACTACAACTCCGCTCGTAGCTCTAGACCTCAGTAGCAGTTCCAGCATTAAAGTAGAGACGGTAATAGGCCTAAACCCCTTTTCAATAAGCATGCCACTCATTTCTGGCGGCAATACGGGTGAGAGGTGGAGTCCAATTACGCCTATTAGAGTTCCGACTAGAAACCCGGCGAGAGGCCCACTAATACCTATTCTAGCTAGGTCTCTCTTACTGCAAGGCGGGGTCTTTGTGAATATTATTGCTCCAAATGTGCCAATAAATCCGAGTTGAATTGGCGGCGCGGGCAACAATATAGGACCCTCGTAGTGAACACCAGCACGCTTACTCGTGTAAATGTGACCTAATTCATGTGAGAGTAGAGCTACTAGAAAGAAGACCGTGTAGAGTAGTGCGGTCCAGTACTTATTAAAGGGCTGAGTACCCCCGGTTACGTGCTGTAATTCCTCGAGACTTTTACTTAGCTCTAAACCGGTGAGAAAGACTGTTATAATTGTCATCGCGGCTAGGAGCCACTTGTACTTTTCCAGCTTTGAAGGACATGCCCTATACTCTACGATTCTCACTATAGGTGGTACTGTGTTTAATTGAAAGGCTAGTAGACCGTACCTATCAAGTAGTTCTCTATAAATCCCCTTGAATAGAGAGCTCTCTACCGGCTTGTTCAGTACAAGGTCTACCGCGCTCGCGTGGAGCCTAGACTCTACGACTAATATCCCAGCTCTCGAGAACAGACGTAAGATATCTTCTAATCTCTGGTGTAATGAGCTTGCTGACTGGTATGAGCTCGTACCCTCCACCTTCTTTAGGCCTCTGAATAGTCATTGGCAACTGGCTATTTAATAGCTCAACTATCGCTATGTACACGGGATCCTTTATTGGTAGACTACTCACATCTACGAGTGGAGGGGCTCCATTAGCTAGCTGCAAAGCCCTTGCTCCAATAATTCTAGCTAATTCAAAACGCGTGAGTTTAGACCCAATAACGCTTCTATATACAGCTCTCACATCCCAGACTTCTTGTTCCTGCGAGCCGGCCACAATAAATGCCCTCTATACTTGCTTGTTTGTGAGGGTACAGTTTCGTAGTTGAGAAAATACAGAAGGTTAAAAAAGATTATTGTGTCTACACACTAAGTTCTCTAAACCGGCTACTCCGACTACTCTAGAGCTCTGATGAAGACTTAAAGCTCTCTTTTTCCTCTTCTTCCTTCTTCTCCTTTTCCTTCTCTTTCTCCTTCTTAACTGGGCTGGCGGCTATTATGTCGTCAATCTTGAGTATTGCTAATGCGGCCTCGGCAGCGGTCTTGATCATCGACTCCTTGACTAGTAGTGGCTCTATTACGTTCTCCTCAATCATGTTCTTGACGAGCTCGCCGCTCACTACATTTATACCGGCGTGGATGTGACCCTCGCTGTGAAGTTGCCTCAGCTTCATTAGTATCTCTAATGGGTCTTTACCAGCGGAGCTAGCTAATATCATTGGTATTTCCTCCAGCGCAGTAGCGAACGCTTCAATAGCGAGTTGTTCTTTACCGCCCACTTTAGCCGCGTACTCTCTCAGCCTCATAGCTACTTCTAGCTCTACAGCACCTCCACCTGCACATATCTTCGGCTCTCTAAACACGTTTCTCAGAACGTTTAGAGCGTCCTTCAGGCTTCTCTCTATTTCATCGAGTACCATGTCGCTCGCTCCGCGAACTAGTATAGTAACGGCTTTCGGGTTCTTGCAGCCCTCTATAAACACCATCTTATCGTTGCCTACTTTTCTCTCCTCGACGAGTGCTGCGTAGCCTAGGTCTTCTGGCTTCAAGTCTCTTATACTGCTTACAATCTTTCCTCCAGTTGCTCTCTCTAGCTTCTCGAGATCACTCCTCTTAACTCTCCTCACAGCTAAAATACCCTTCTTAGCGAGGAAGTGCTGAGCAACCTCATCAATGCCTTTCTGGCATATCACTACGTTGGCGCCGACCTCAGCTATTTTGTCAACCATTTCTTTTAGTATTCTCGCTTCTTCATCTAGGAACGCCTTTATCATCTCTGGGCTTGTGATGTTTATCTTGGCTGTTATCTCTGGTTTCTCGACTTCGAGGGCGGCGTCGAGTAGAGCTATTTTAGCATTTTCAACTCTCCTAGGCATGCCTGGGTGTACGACTTCCTTGTCTATTACGATGCCGTAAACTAGCTGAGTGTCGAGAACATTGCCTCCCTTCTTCTTCTCGATTTTAACGTCGTCAACTCTAAACTCTCTTGTCCCATCTGGCTTCTTCTCCGAAACAGCGAGAGCGGCGTCAATGGCTATTTCTGTGAGCTTGTTTGACACAATATCACCGCCAATGTACTTACTCGCAATAGCAGTTCTCACTACTTTTCTCAGCTCGTTTCGGTCCTCGATATTAACCGGCACAG
The DNA here is from genome assembly GCA_020833085.1 of Desulfurococcaceae archaeon. The sequence goes on along the minus strand of JAJHQY010000020.1, from coordinate 3,379 downwards.
CGATCTCTCTTAGTATTCTCAAAGCTTCGCGAAGAGCCTTAGTATAGCCCTCGATAATAATGCTCGGGTGTATATCTTGATCTAGTAGCTCCTCGGCCTTAGCTAGAAGTGTACCAGCTAGTACAACAGCGCTTGTAGTGCCGTCTCCCACTTCAGCATCCTGAGCCTTAGCAACTTCTACTAGTAGTTTAGCAGCTGGGTGCTGTACTTCCATTTCCTTTAGTATAGTAGCACCGTCATTTGTAACAGTTATGTCTCCAAAGCTGTCAACAAGCATTTTGTCAAGTCCACGTGGACCTAGACTCGTCTTGAGAACTTCAGCAAGAGCTTTAGCGGCAGCTATATTTGCTCGTAGAGCGTCCCGCCCAACAGTTCTCTTCGTTCCCTCTTTTAGTATTAGTACAGGTATACCGTACAGGGCCATGCTAATCACCCTCTTCACAGGCCTTTAGAGGATATTTAGGAGACTTCTATATAAGCTTTTTTCACATAACTATGTAAATATTTTCAAGAACGATTAGCTGGAGTTTGCGTAGTGCTTGTAGCGATCTCCACCTAGTAAATGTAATAACCTATAATTTTTTTAACTAGAAGCTACCAAAATTTCAAGTGTGAAGCGCAGGATTATAGGAATGATCTGTAATGTACGAGTTAAAGAGCAAGGAGGAGTTTATTAGGGCTTTAACTGGAAACGAGGCCGTGTTAATAGGCTTTTACGAGCCCGATAGCGATGAAGATCTTGTTTTCCACGAGTCTTTAAAGAGCTTGGAGAGAGTAATTGACCAGAGAATTCTCGTGTGTAAAGTCAATGTAAAAGAACACCCTGAAATTGGACTAGGAATTTACAGAACTCCTACTATAAGAGTGTATTACAAAGGAGAAGTAGTATTTGAGCAAGTAGGGTGTCTAAGTACTGTTGAATTAAACGTAAAAGTCTTGAGAAGGGGTATTAGAGAGGTGTTTAATAAGCGTAATATCAACCTGAGAGTCTAACTATACAACTACACTTGGAGTTCACGTGAGTTTACCTCTTCGGTGATCCTCGAGACCTCGTTTGAAGTCAAGTGTATAACGTAGAGAATGGGGTTTTCGAGCCTAGCTCGTGGAGACCTCGGGTAGTAGACCCCCTTTTCACCTATTAAGACGTAGCCGTACTTCAAGACTTCATTTAACTCAGCTACACTAGCTGTCTTCACATATAATTCAAATTTCTCGTCGAAGCCTAGAGCTTTCCTAATGTAGTCCTCTGTTACAACATGGCCGCAAATATGACACGAATTATCAGGCGTAATGGCGTTAAACCCGCACTTAGGGCACTTCACCATGCCCTTGGGGCCGTAAGTGTTCCAGATGTACTTGAGCTGGTCAATTAGGTCTCGCCTATTATATAGCAGTGCTAGTTTATAGAGCTTCTCGATTTCTGGTAAAATAGCTTTCGAGCCGTGTAGAACTATGTATTCTAATTGCTGCGGAGTAGGCTTCTTTACGTATTCAAGTAGTTTTGACACAGTGTACTCAAGGAGAGCAGGGAGATTTCGCTTAGCTTTCTTTAGAACAGTCTCAGCGCTAGGCCTACTACTATACTCAGACGCTATCATCTCAACTATGTCTCTCACTATTTGCTTAGAGACTTCTACTGGTATGTCTAAGTCGCTTGTTATTGAGAGAAGCGCGCACATGGAGTCGTATACCTCCTCGACTAGTCTATCAATAGCTGAAGTACTTGTCCTACTAGTCCTCCTCCTTGTAGTCTTTCTCTTTGATACCTGAACTCGGCTTTTTGAGCTTTCAGTGGTCTCTGTGGAAGTCTCTGTAGACTTCTTACTCCTACCACGTCTTCTCTTAACGACTTGTTCGCTTGCCTGTTCAATACCGCTCTCACTACTAATAGCTTTTCGCCTCCTAGGAATAGATACCCCCAGACTACTATGCAGATATCTGGTTTAATAAAGCGACTATGTAGCTAAGGAACTTAAATCGCAGTATAGAGGTCTCTACTCCTCCTTGTTTAGTATTTTGCCTATAAGGTAGCTCAGAACTAGATTAGCGACGTTTCGCTTTGAGCGGAGTCTCTCCAGGTACGCTACTATATCGTTTATAGTGCCCTTTCCGCGTAATACTTCATTCTTGATCTCTCTTGCAATGTTGTATAGAAGCTTCTCGTAGTCTTGATACCCCTCTATTTTGTCACTATAGTATTTATTAACAAGCTCGTCAATTATGTCTCCTACTACGCTGTCAACGTAATCTACTAGTTTGCGCTTGTACTGACTTCTCATGTCCTTCACACGTAATAATTCACGCAGTGACGGGTTATTAAAAACTCGAAAGACGGGGTTTCACACACAGCGTTGTGGGCTTATATGTTTCTTCGAGAACACTATATGTAAGCTCTAGAACACCTGCACATGTCATGCCGTAAACAGTACTTGCTGTGAATATTGTAAATACTCGCCCCTCGTGGCGGGTTTCTACGCCGTTAACGGCCTCGTGACCCCTAATGATGTACTTGCCTCTAATAAGCTGTAAGGTCTTCTCAGTTGTTCTGCGCCCAAATAGAACACCAGCTCCTCTGGGTGACTCCGTGTACTCCAAGTCGCTCTCTATGGGGTCGCTCCATAGAATGTCCTCTAATACGTTCCTTGTAAAGGAGTCTCTCCCGGCTTCGAAGGCCTCGCGCCAACTACTACTACTCAATACTCTTCGCGGAGGACCTCCGTGTAGAGCGACGAGGAACCCTTCAAGAACAGCTACTACTGGCATATTGTTAAACAGGTTTAATGAGAGAGAGTAGAGCTCCCGCCACTCAGAGCTGAATCGACTTGCCAAGTAGTAAGGGTAGTCGTGGGGGTAGGGTATTAGCCACTCAGGGGGCTCGTGATTACCGCGCAGTAAGACTACTCTGTCGGGATAGTGTTTCTTTAAGAGGAGGACTAGTGCGAGTGTTTCTAGCTGGTGATCACCTCTGTCAATGTAATCGCCAAGAAATACCATGGTGCAATGATCCTCTGCGAATTTACTCCACACAGATTTAAGTACGTTGTAAGTTGATACAATGTCGCCGTGTAGATCACCTATAAATATGAGACACGGCGCCTTAGGCAAGACAACAATGCCTGGTTGAAGAGTTTCTCCGCCACGTGGAGGAATCTTCACGGTAGCTAGTGATTCTACCAGTAGTGACTTAAAGTTGCTAGCACTATTAGAGACTTCAAGTGCTAATTTTAAAACACCCTCGACGTCTCCCTGCATAAAAGCTCACATGGGGAGTCAGTACGCTCGTGCCCAGTCACAGATCCTAAAACCGTTTACTCATCATTACTGCTCGGTATAATGCCTTCAAATCACTGCTCATTGCCGGAGGTACTCCTCATCGCCA
>JAJHQY010000019.1 GCA_020833085.1 Desulfurococcaceae archaeon | reverse complement strand
TTCACGTCTAGACTAGCTAGTAATGAAGAGAAGAGGCAGAGAAGACCAACTGTTACTATTTAGCGCCTAGACCTGCTCTTCAAGTCTATTTCAACATCAAAGGGCGCGACCTTGGGGTAGAGTGCCTCATAGAGCTTTTTAATAGTATCCTCATGAGGACCTATTACGGAGGCGACTTTACTCAGCAACTCTTTCCCTAGACTAGTGACAACGAGCTTCTTGTTATCTGAGACCTCTACGAGCCCCGTGTACTTTAGAACTGTCAGGTCTCCGAGTAGATCTCTACTGCTCGGAGTATTTCCTAGCACTACAAAGTTGTATCCTAAATTCAGACCATTCTCTCTCATTAAGTACAGGAGGTTTACGAGGGCTTTTTCGCTTATACCGTTTTTCGCGAGAGATATTATGTAGAGTAGAGTGAGGAGTCTCTGGTTCTTCTCTACGTCACTAAGTGTGATCACGTGTCTAGTAACTATTTTCACGTCTTTACTCTTCTCCGAGCCGGTAACAGGCATAGCCACTTTTTGCTTCTTAAGCCCACCCACGAGACTACACCCTAGCCTAATTATTAATTGCTCTGTTGGCTACTAATAAGCTTACTAGTAGTACTAGTTGAGGATTTATTAACGGGTTTAAAACCGTGAATTGCGGCAATTAGCGCTTTGTACTTTAAGAGGGCTTCACGGTTAGTGTATTTGAGAAATCCACTATCATCAATGCCGAGCTCTCCTACTAGTTGAGAGACGTCGATGTCGCTGGGACTACTAGCTCTGAACTCGTGAATCTGTTTAACTAAATTAGAGATCTCGTTAAGTAGATTTGAGACTCTCGAAGTAAATTTCTTAGACTTGACAAATGCTATTATTAGCGTGTAGGTTAGTGAGACGGCTGAGAGGAGTGAGCCTAGAAACGCATCGCTAATTCCACTACCACTACTTGCTATAAGGAGTCCACTAACACTATTTATTGTGAGCCCTACTTGAGGGTAGTAGAAGAGTACTCCGAGTGCGAAGGTCGAGATTAAAAAGCCCACTAGTATGGGGAGTGATCCACCCTCGAGTAGCCTCAGGAGCGCTACAATGAGGCACAACACTACTGGTAGACTCAACTGCACTCTCTCCGCTAAATATGACTTCTTGAGAGCGTTAATGAACTCGCCGATGTCTTCTCTAATACTAGGTAATACTTGGTGGAAGTACACGGGGTCTTTCAGAGCGTTAATAGTCTCTATTAGCTCTTCTATAGTACTGTAGAGTTTAACGTACCTCGTTAGTAGAGATTTATTTGGAACTAGAGGCCTCTGGGCGCTTTTGAGGGCGTTTTTGAGGTCTTCTAGTTCACGTTTACTCCAGGCTAGGCTTTCAGAGCTCTCTACTAGGTGAATTAGTTTGTCAATATGCTCTAAGAGGGCGTCTAATAGTGGTTTCACGGCATAAGGCCCCAACTTCCAGCGTGAGCGCTGTCTGATTGTTTATACTCAACTTCTCTTTAAATACGTTGATTAGAGACTATGTAGTGCTAATTATGTTTTTAAGGGGTGTTTGTGTGCTGGTTTAATTATGGAGCACATTACTTCCTCTCATGGTGAGCAGCGTGAGTAGTAGCGCAGGTATTCGCGTAGAGCCCGTGATCAGGCGGAGAATTAGTGCTCACAGCCATATAAGAGGCTTGGGTCTTGACGAGAAAGGCAGGGCTATTTTCAAAGCCGATGGACTAGTCGGGCAGCTAGAAGCTCGCGAGGCGGCGGGTATAGTTGTGAAAATGATTAGAGAGGGCAAATTCGCTGGCAGGGGCGTTCTACTCGTGGGGCCACCGGGTACTGGCAAGACAGCGCTCGCTGTAGCCATAGCTCGGGAACTAGGCGAAGACACTCCTTTCGTCTCTATGAGTGGCAGTGAGATTTACAGTCTCGAGAGGAAGAAGACGGAAGTCCTAATGGAGGCTGTTAGGAGCGCTCTCGGTGTGCGTGTGAGAGAGGTTAGAAAGGTCTACGAGGGCGTAGTGAAGGAGATTAAAATTAAGAGAGCTAGGCACCCATTAATGCCGTACTACGCTGTGCCAGTAGAAGCCAAGATAACGCTAGCTACAAAAGACGAAGAAGTAACTCTCACAGTGCCGGAGGAAGTCACGCAGCAAATTATTGAACTTGGCATTAGGAAGGGCGACGTTATATGGATTGACGCGGAGACAGGTAGAGTCTACAGAGTGGGTAGGACTAAAGAGCTTGAAGGAGCTAGGACTTACGATATTGAGGTTAAAAAAGTCGTAGAGATACCTAAAGGCCCCGTTAAAAAGGAGAAGGAGATCGTCAATGTGTTGACACTCCACGACCTCGACTTATACTACGCGGCGCAGAGGAGCTTTATCAGCATTTTCGGGTTCGGATTCGAACGCGAGATCTCGCCCGAGGTCAGAAGAGAAGTGGACCAGTTGGTCAAGAAGTGGCTTGATCAGAAGAAAGCCGAGTTAGTCCCCGGAGTTCTATTTATAGACGACGCGCACATGCTCGATATAGAGGCGTTCAGTTTCCTCACAAGGGCTATGGAGAGCGAGTTCGCCCCTATACTAATACTCGCGACGAACAGGGGCTTCGCGAAAATACGCGGTACTGACATAGAGTCTCCACACGGAATACCACTAGACTTGCTAGACAGGCTCCTAATAATACCGACACGACCTTACACAGCGGACGAGATCAGAGAGATCATTAAGATAAGAGCTGAAGAGGCCGAAATAGAGCTCGCGCCAGAAGCTCTCGAAAAGCTAGTAGAAATAGGTGTGAAGACGAGTTTAAGGTATGCTGTTCAACTACTAGAACCGGCTAGAATACTAGCAGAGGAAAGAGGTTCGAGTAAAGTAGACGTAGAAGACGTTGAGAGGGCTAGAAAGCTCTTCGTAGACGTGTCTGTGAGCGTAGAGTACTTAAAGAAGTACGAAAACATGTTCTTGAAGTAACCTCACTCTATACACTCAGCTTTAAACGCCAGCAAGCCGAGCCTCTTAGCTTCTCTCAGGACTTCAAGCACATCTAGATCCTCTAGATCCCGCCACTCCATGTAGGCATCAGCGACGGCATATATAAGTCCAGACCTCGGGTTTAAGCAGTACAGCTCACTAGCCTCTCTAGCAACCCTATAAGCAGAGTCTACGTGACACGTGGGGACAGCCACAATTACTCTACTAGCACCCATCTTCTTGAGAAATCTAGAAGCGGCGATCATAGTAAAGCCAGCCGCTATACCATCGTCGACTACTAGCACACTCTTTCCACTTAGAGGCTGGTACTGCTCACCACACCTAAATACGCTCAATCTGCGCTTAATCTCGCTCAGCTGCTCTTCAATAGAGTGCTTAATCTCCTGTGGTGTGAGTGCCAAGCTCAGTGCAAGTGCCTCGTCGTAGAAGTATGTCCCGTCAGGTGCCACGGCGCCGAAGCCCGCTTCCCGGTTCCACGGTATTAGTAGCTTACGGCACACGAGTACATCTAGTGGGGTGTTGAGGGATCTCGCCACGGTGAAGCCCACGGGAACTCCTCCCGCGGGTATAGCGTAGACGACATCAGCACTGACACCGAGCGACTTTAACCACGCAGCGAGTTTTTGCCCGGCGTCGAATCGATCCCGGAAGACGTAGAGGAGGTCTTCGAGCCCGTCGTTTAGTACTACTCGCACAAAAATACACCTCTAAACTCTTAATTATCATGGAGTGGCGTTAAGTAACCCTACAAGTTAGCTCTAGAGCAGGGTGTTCAGGAGGTCATGGTTAAACTGGGATTTATATACAAGAGCCTCTTCGAGGAGGACTTTAGAGTTCTGCGCGCAATGGAGAGACTCCACGCTAGGCGCGAGTACATACCCCTTAGCCTGCTCGAGAAAGCGACGGGGCTTTATGAAGAGAAATTAGTACTTATTCTCACCAAGCTTCATACACTGGGGTTAATTAAGAGAGAGACTATTGGTGACGAGAAAGTCTATAGGTTAACTTACACCGGATACGACATGCTAGCTTTGAGAGGACTAGTAAAGGCTAATGTCATTGAGGCTCTTGGCGACAAGATTGGCGAGGGCAAGGAGAGCGAGATCTATGAGGGACTAGCTCCGGGAGGTGTTCACGTGGCAGTGAAATTCTTGAGGCTCGGCAGGACTAGTTTTAGAAAAATAGCTAGAGTTAGAGACTGGGGGGTCGGCGCGTCGCTCTCGTGGTATAGGCTGTCAGTAATTGCTGCTGAGAGAGAGTATAAGGCTCTGAGAGAGCTAGTAGTGCACAGAACTCTCGTTCCAGCCCCCTTCGGCTATAATAGACACGTAGTTGTAATAGAGTTCATTAATGGAGTAGAGTTGTATAAGAAACCCGACTTGGAGGACCCGCGCAGAGTTTTAATGGATATTCTCGAGACACTCGCAGTGGCTTATCACAAGGCTTCAATAGTCCACGGAGACCTCAGCGAGTACAATGTTCTCATTAGACGTGACGACGAGAAGCCCTACATAATAGACTGGCCCCAGTACGTCTACAGAGAGGACCCCAAAGCGCCTGAATTACTCAGGAGGGATGTCTACTACATTGTGAGGTTTTTTAGAAAAAACTACGCAGTTAAAATTACGCCAGAAGAGGCTCTCAAGAGCATTGTGGAGTTTAGTGGTGTGTGAGACACGATCCGGGAGTGGTGTCTTCGGCTTTAATCTACGAGGAGTATTATTTTAAGTCCTCAGTGCAATTAAACTCAATGGGGAGAGGCATCGTTACAGTTATTGGTATAGACATTGAGCCGGGGAGCTCTCCTCGCTCTACAAGAGCGCCTAGGTATTCAGTCGTAGTTCTGAGAGACGGCTCTGTGCTAAGAGAGCTCGAAGGCGTGCCTTTTCACGGTGTAATTAGACTCATTCTCGAATACCACGCCGAGATACTAGCTGTTGACAATTTGAACGAGATAGTTGAGACTCCTCGACACGTAGCAGTACTCTCGAAGCTTATTCCATCGTGGTGTAAGATCGTCGAGGTTGCTGGTACAGAGAGGAGTCTCGCTGAAATTGCAAGGAGGTTTAATATTAGTGCGGCGCACTTGACGCCGCTACAAGCTGCGCGTGTTTGCGCGCTTGCAGCTTTTCACGGCATAGGACGCGAAGTTAAGTTACACGTCGACAGAACATACGTGGTTGTCTCTAAGGGGAGAACTCCACTTCAGGGCGGTAGTAGTAGTGAGAGGTTTAAGAGGAGTATCAGAGCGTGTGTTCTGAGAGTTGTTAAAGAGGTTAAAGAAGCTCTCGAGAAGAGTGGTCTCGATTACGACCTCTTAGTTAAGAGGAGTAAAGGCGGCCTCGAGAAGGGGCTATTTGTAGTGTACGCGCCAGTGGAGAGAGTGCGCGAAGTAGTATCTCCTCTTAGAAGCCGCAATGTGAAAATAACTATTAAGCCAGTCCCTCTGAGCACGCAAACTAACGAAGAGCTCGGTGGCAGACTTGTCATTGTAGGAGTAGACCCCGGGACCACTATTGGAGTAGCCGTCCTGGACTTTACTGGCAGGCCGTTGCTAGTGACTAGTAGTAAAGTCCCTGACAGGGAGTTTGTAATTAGAGAAGTACTAAAGCTCGGAAGACCGGTTCTAGTAGCCGTAGACACGTCTAAACCACCCGATTTCGCCAAGAAGCTCGCCTCTAAACTAGGAGCTGTTCTCTACACTCCTGACTACGACTTACCAGTCGAGGAGAAACGGAGAATTGTCTCTGAGTACTCGGCGCTCTATGGAGTTGAGGTGCCAGACTCACACGCTAGAGACGCGCTAGCTGGGGCTGTGAAAGCGTACAGGGCGCTGAGAGCGCTAATCGAGGAAGTAGAGTCCAAGACCCGGGGACTGCGCGGCGTCGCCAGAGAGAAAATAGTTGTAGAAGTGCTGAAGGGCAAGAGTCTAGTAGAAGCGCTAGAGGAGTACTTTACTCAGGAGCTGTCGCGTAGCTTTAAATTAGAGCAGAGGATCTCGACATCGCTAGAGAGGAGTGTGAGTAGCGCTGAGAAAAGCGAGCTAGATAGACTCTACTCGAGAATAGCCGAGTTGGAGAGTACTATTAAAAGGCTTGAAGAAGAACTCAGAGCTAGAGATAAGTTAATAGAGGAGCTACAAATAGAGCTCAAACTCACCCGTAAAAGAGATACTAGCGAGGAGTGTGAGAGGAGAGTTCAGAGCTTACTACTAGAAATAGAGTCTCTTAAAAAAGCGCTAGTAGAGAGAGATAGAACTATTAACTCGCTTTTACAGCGTATTTCAAGCCTCGAAGAGGCTATTACAGGGCTAATTAACGGGGAGTTGGTGTGTGCTGTAAAGGCTAGTAGTCTAGGAGGCAATAGCTGCCCTAATCTCCACGTATACCTAGACGACGCGAAGTACTTATCTGAGAGTGTATTAGAGTGTATTAGGCGGGGGAAACTAGCACTTATTACTCCGCCGAATACACTAATTGACTGGAGAGCTATTAGAGTACCTGTAGTGACTGCTTCTCCGCTACTAGAACTCAAAAACTACGTACTAATCCCGGCTAGCGTCCTCTCAAATGTGATGTCGCAGTGGAGAGTAATTGAAGAGTACGAGGCGGAGGAGAAGAGGAAAAGGATATTAAAGATAATTGAGGAGTACCAGAAGTCGAGAGGGCTTAGAACAGAGTCACCTGGTCATTCAGTATAAGCTCGGTTATTCTCTTAATATTGCTGAGCTCTTCCTCCACGATACTAGTGATGTCGCTTTTCACGTGTCCTGGTATGTCTGTCATGTTTAGATCTCTTGGAACGAGCTTTACACTGGCTATGAGGGGTCTGTCGATCGGCTTTCCAATCTGACTCAGAATTTCAACGTAAACGTCGTTTAAGAGGTGTTCGTAGCTCTTATAAATTCTCTCAGCAACGATCTTGGCGAGGACATTGTAGATCTTGCCTACGTGATTTACTGGGTTTTTACCGGCAGTGGCCTCTAGGCTAATAGGCCTCATTGGCGTTATTAATCCATTAGCTCTGTTTCCTCTGCCAGTGGCCCCGTCATCCCCGTGCTCAGCTGAAGTGCCAGTTACAGTTAAGTAGAAGCTGTCTCTCTCAGGCATGTCTGCCGTGTTCACGTAGACCTCTACAGTGTACTCAGGAGCGATCTTGTGGGCGAGAGCTTTTACCTCTTCTACTACAGCCTCTTTAACACTCATATATTCGTACTTATCGCGGACCTCTCTATCTATTATGGCAGCGGCTATTGTCAAGACTATGTGCCTGTCTCTCCTAAGACCCATAACTTTTACGTCTTCTCCTATAGCTGGGTACTTCTTCTTGAAGTCCTTGCTGTTGAGAAGCCTCTCTGTCTCGTATACTAGTTTTTCAAGTGGTGTTAGTGGAGCAAAGCCTACTCCTATACTAGTATCGTTTGCTAGTGGTACCTGCTCTTTACCGGCTTCAAACACGGTCACTAGATCGGCGCTACCCTTTCTAATTTTGTAGTCGACAATTACGTGTGTTTCTGGGTCTAAGTACCTGAAGTTAGATCTAATCCAGTCTTTAACAGCCTCTATTACCAGCTTCCCGTAAGGGACGTGGTATGTGGCGCCTCCTAGGCGTACTTCTGTAGTAGCTCTCCCAGCGACTATGATGTATATTGGCTCGATGACGAAGCCTCCCCCGAAGCGGGGAGAGGCCTGACCACCCACGAGGAGTGTCTTGTCGAGATTGTGGTGGAGGAGTGTGTTAAACTCTTTTAAGTAGTACTTGCAGAGCGCTCTAGAGGCGACTTCACTAGCGGCGTCAGCGATGTAGTCTGGATGTCCAAGCCCTTTTCTCTCCACGAGCTCAACTCTCATATCTCTAACGCTCTGCATTCTGAGAAGCTCAACTTCAATATTTCTACCAGCCAATTATGCACCCCCGCTCGCAAGAGTGTCTTAGTTACTCTAATCATTAAGCTTTTTTAACCTTTACCTATTAGAGCTCACACTTACAGGGCCCTCTACCAGGCCCCCACTCGATTACTCTCAGAGGACCGGGTAATACGCTCTCTACACTCTCTTCAATGTTCGCGTAGAGCACACCAGTTCTCTTCTTAGCCTCTTCTACTAGTATTCTGGTAACCTCTCTCTTAGCGCCATTTACGCTCAGGTCTCCCGGCACTACGAGCGCGTATGATATTGAAGACTCCTTCACCACTTCAGGACTACCCGCGAATACTTTAACGTAGTCTCCATACACCTCATCGCAGAATAGCCTCAGCCCAACTCCGAGAACGAGCGGCACTCTCAAATACCTCCTCTCCCCGTACACCATGAATGCGCCTTTAGTGAGGTACTCCCCGGATGGAGGGGTTTTCGAGACCTGACTACCGTAAACCCAGTACACATCGATGTAGCTAAACCCTGTCTTCCAGGCCTTTGAGTAGCACGCGGCAATAACAGCGGCGTCGAGTATATCTTCTAGAGCGGGGCTCCTATCTCCTCTTACTAGTAACACAGTTGCCGGAGCTCCGTGCACATCTGCGTGGAGGAAAATATCGCGGTCTTCTAGGTACCTCCTAACTACGACCTCGTTTTGAGAAGCGTCTTTACCAGCAATTACGAGGAAGCCGTTCCGTGTAATAGTCCACCGAAACTTCTCAAACCAGAACCTCGGAGAGGGTCGACT
>JAJHQY010000018.1 GCA_020833085.1 Desulfurococcaceae archaeon | reverse complement strand
CGGATCACTAGTGCTGTTTACGCTACTGTTCAGCGACTACTAGTGCAGACTTGTACTGCTCTCTCCACGGCTCGCGGTAGGTCCCTGTAGCTAGTAACTTTAATAAACTCGACACCCACTTCTCTAGCCGCCTTTTCATCGTAAACAGTGTCCCCTATAAAGACTACTCTACTCCTATACTTCTCTATAACGTATTTCAGCTGGTCAGCTCTAATTGGAGTGTAGTCTCTAGTCACGACTTCTTCTACGACACCCAGTACTCCGAGTTTTTCGAGTACTAGTCTAGCCGTCTTGTAGCTCCTCGTAGTCACAACTACTACTCTAATTCCACTACTCACTACTCGCCTAATAGCCTCAGCGTTCTCCTCTAAGTCAGCTACATCTAGTCTACTAGTAGACTCCAGCTCGGCCTCCTCTATAACTCTCCACGCCTCTCTCTTTAACGACTCGTCTACGCGGAGCCTGTAGAGAGACTCACCGAGCGGTCTTAGAGGGTCACTTACACCCAGAATTTCTCTCACTCTCCTCCTTAGATCCTCGAAGTCTACTAGTACGGGTATTAGTGTACCGTCAATGTCAACTACGAGTACGCAGCTCAAAGACACCACGTCGAGGACTACTCGACGACTCTCACTCTAGGCTCCGGCTTCAAGTCCACTCTCACTTCTCCCCGGTACACGTAGCCAACTAACATGGCCTCCGTGTTGTACGCGTACAGCACTCTACCACTCCTATCTACAGCTATAAACCCCATTGTGTTCAAGCCAGCTCTCTTGTTAACGTAGTCTACAACGCTGTTCAGAGCTCTCGCCGCGTCACCGTGCTTCTCGTACTCGAGGCTTAGTCTCAGGCACGGCATTGTCCTAATAATGTACTCTCCTATACCAGTAGCGCTGCACGCTACGTTCTCGTCCGCGTAGAAGCCTGCTCCCGGTATAGGCGTGTCTCCGACTCTACCGGGGAGTTTGAGTATTACTCCACCAGTACTCGTGGCGGCCGCCAACACGTTATTCTCGTCTAGAGCCACTGCGCCAACAGTGTCGTACACGTCTAGTACTTTCCTCAAGAGCTTCGAGTACACGCCCTCTTCTATAAAGCCGCGCAGAGCCTTGTAGTAGGGGTCTGCGACTTCTCCACTCGTGATCTTTCTGAGAACCTCCTTGTACCTCTCAACTACGTGCTGAGGAGGCGGGGGTAGGGGTGGTAGGCCGTGGAGTAGTGCTAGTCTATCAGCGTTCTCTCCTACTAGCAGTACGTGAGGAGTCTTCTCAGCTACTATTCTAGCTAGTAGAATAGGGTTGCGAGTAGACTTCACAGCTGCTACTGCTCCGAGAAGCCCAGTAGAAGTCATTAAGCCGGCGTCCAGCTCCCTCTCTCCTAGAAGATTGAGTGTTGAGCCGTAGCCAGCGTTCAGGTAGCCAGAGTCCTCCATGCAGACTACCGCCTCTACCACTGCGTCTAGCGCGCTATTACGCTCACTGAGAACTCTCCACGCTCGCTCAGTACACTTCTTCACAGCCTCTACGGCCTTCTCAGCTAGGGCACCGAGTCTCCACGCGCCGGCCCCACCGTGCAACGCGAGGGCTTTAACCACGCGTAATCACCGTGGAGTTGTAAATTAGTGGTTTAGCAAAATAAATAGAGGGGCCGAGATAGTATAAACAGCTACTACTCAGACCGGGTGCGCTGGGTTTGAGTAGTACTCAGAGCGAGCTGGAAATCCTAGTTAAGTCTCTTAAATTCAGTAAAATCAGCACTGCTCTCCTAGTCATACCGGGGGTCTTCGCGGCAATCTCTCTGCCTATAGTAGTAATCGCGTATCTGCACCAGCAACTAGCACAATTAGCGGGTAGCGAAGTACTCACTCTCCCAGACGAGGTACTCACGTGGGCCCTCCTCATATACTACGCCTACGTATTCGCCGCTCTCGTAGCTACGTATAGAGTTCTCAGTAAAATCCGCGAGCACATATACAATAGCGCCGTGACGACTTACTACTACACTCGAGGCGCCGACTTCGGTGGAGCGCTCTACTACCTGAGAGACATGTTAAATAGAAGTCTACTCCCCTCGCCTGTAACTGGACTACTACTAACACTGCTCCTAGGCGGGCTAGCCTATCCCGTACTTCTCTGCTTCGCAGAGAGAGCTGTGAGAGATCACGCCGCTCTCGAGGAGAGGGCCTACTTCAAAGAGGCGAGGACTAGAAGCTACAGGGGGGCCGCTATAGCGGGGGACTTAGCACTAACTATTCTCACAGTAGGAGTCTACATAGTCTACTTGGGTTACAGGCTCGCTAAGACATTTAATAAACACGTAGAGAGCATACACTCCAAGCACCCGGAGCCTCCTACTACACCTCCACCACTAAGCGGCGAGCCCGGGGCGTGGATAAGGACGAGTGTAGTTGTACCTCTTCTCCTAGTATTCCTACTAGTCGCTACTATACTAGCTAGTCTCAGCGTATACTACCAGGTCTTACCGCAACTAGGCTTCGGCTTACTATTAAGTGCGCTAGTAGCTAAGAGAGCTGAGAAGAGCGTTGCGAGTAATATAGGCGTTGCGTATTTGATTATAGTGCTCCTGGTACTAGGCGGAGTTCTAGTAGGCTACACTGGCTACAGGCTCTACACAGGCTACTACGAGGAGTTAGAGAGACTTGAAAACGTGTTGACTCGCCTCGGCGTGAGAGGAGTGGCTTTATTTATATTTTCTAATAACGCCGCGCTCTCAATTCCCTCCACAGTACCGTATATTGGCGGAGTCACAGTAGCCAGCGGCGCGTACAACGCCGGTGTAGTACTGGGAGTGGCCTCCGCTCTAGGTAGAATACACCTCTTACACGCACTCGCAGTACTAATAGCCCCGCACACTCCACTAGAATTCTTGAGCTACGCTATTCTCGTCTCGGCCTCCTCGAGGTACGGCTACTGGCGTAAATTCGCTTTAATAGTCGTAACAGGGCTACTAGTACTGTTCCTAGCCGCAGTACTCGAAACGGCCCTAATAGTCCTGAAAATAAGTGGAGGCGCTATCACAGACCTCCCAGAAGCCGTTCTCAGGGTACTTGAAGAACTAATTAGAGTGTAATGGGCCTCCCCAGAGTACTCACTATAACGTCTCTCTGAGCTTCGAGGAGGGCCCGCGGCGGGTCAACTACTAATGCCAGCGCGCCGTACAAGCCCACATTGTCGCCTAGTCTAGTAGGCTTAATTACAGGCATTTCTGTGACTACATTTGCCTTTACTAGGGAGACGAGTGGGTCTAGTAGTACATCTACATTGTTGAGGAAGACGCTCCCACCAATAATCACTACTTCCGGGTCGTACGCGTTAATAACTGAGGCGAGCCCGGCTGCCGTGGCTTTAATGTAGAGGTCTACGACTAGTCTCGCCAGTGAATCGCCTCTCCTGTAGTACTCAAAAACGTCCTTGGCTTCAATACTCGCACCGCTAAGTACTAGTCTAGAGAGCTCGGAGTCTACGCGGTGTTTCTCTGCGAGGCGCCTAGCTACTCTGGGTAGGTTGGCCCCGCCCGCGTAGGCCTCCCAGTGGCCGCGACCCCCGCACCCACACTCTAAGTCGCTGTCAAAGTCCACGACTATGTGGCCGGCTTCGTGAGCATTACCCATTTTACCTATGAGTAGATTACCATTAACTATTACTCCGCAGCCCACACCAGTACTGAGTGTCACGTACACCACGTTGCTATAGCCCCTCCCGTCACCGTAGTGCGCCTCACCCCACGCAGCCGCAACAGCGTCATTAGCTACTAGAACGGGCTTTCCGAAGAACCTGACCAGCGGCTTTAAGAGCTCGAAGTTTCTGAGTGGGAGATTAGGCGTGTTTACTACACGCCCTCTCTTAATGTCGAGTGGGCCTATCGTGGCGACACCCACAGCCACTACATCGCCTAGTTTATCACTCCACTTCTCAGTCACAATTCTGGCTATTAGCTCTGCTACTGCGAGTTCTCCTCCACTCTGAGGAGTACTGCGCACTTCTCTATCTACAATCTCGCTCTTAGTGCAGAGAGCTACGCGCGTCTTTGTAGCCCCCACGTCTACTGCTATGTAGTACTCAATTCCCTCTCACCCTGAGTAGTAGAGCTAGAAGTGACCTCACTGAGAGGGCTGTGTGGGTTGCTGAGTAGTAGTCTTGAGTTTTCTAAAGAGTATCGGGGCTTCTGCGACATTGTACCTCTCAATAGACTCTAATCTCAGTTTTAATGGGTTTTCGATAGTAAAGCCAAATCTATCTGATACGACGCGCGACGCTCTCGTAGTTATAGGTGCTAGTAGTATTGTCGCTACTCTTATGAGCTCGAGGGCGTTGTAGAGCTCTCTACTCGGATCACTCTTCTCCCACGGCTTCGTCTCGTTTAAGTACTGGTTCCCCGTTCTCGCCAAGTCTATTGCTATTTGCGCCGCTCTCGAAACTTCATAGCTCTTCATGGCGTCTAAATACTCCCCAATCTTTACTGGCACTTCATCTGCGAGTTTACTCTCAATACTCCTCCTGTAGATCTTCCCGCCGCACTTCTTCTGGGCCAGTACGCCTACTCTCCTCACTAGGTTGCCGTAAGTGTCTACCAGCTCACTAGTGTACACGCTATCTAGTAGCTCGAAGCTAAACTCACTGTCCTTGTCCATGTTGAAAATCCTAGTGAGCAGGTATCTCGAGCCGTCAACACCGTATCTCTGGAGCATCTCGTCTATGCTGACAACGTTGCCGACACTCTTACTCATTTTAGCGCCTCTAGAAGTCAAGAACGCGTGAACTATCAGCTTTCTGGGGGGCTCGAGGTCCAGTGCTCTGAGAATAGAGAACCAGACTACTGTGTGAAACCACAGTATGTCCTTTCCAATAACGTGGTGTGCCGCGCTCCAGTACTCCATGAACACGTCCTTGTTGTCGAGGTAGTGTATCGCACTAATATAGTTCAGTAGAGCGTCAAACCACACGTATATCACGTACTTCTCGTCGAAAGGCACAGGAATGCCCCACCACACTCTCTCAACGGGCCTAGCCACGGAGATGTCTCTGAGCTCCTCGCTCTTCAACTTAGAGATAACCTCCTGCGCGTAGTGCCTCGGGTACACTATATCCCTGTTCTCGAGAACGTCTAGTAAGTAGTCTTTAAACTCACTTAGCTTAAAGTAGTAGGTCTCCTCCTCCATGTACTCGAGCGGCTTGTTGTGGAGTGGGCAGTAGGGCTTATCCTCGACTACTACGTACTCGCCTGGAGAGTAGTACTTCTCGCACTCGACGCAGTAGAGCCCACTGTACTTGGCCTTGTATATGTAGCCCTTCTTGTATATGTATGTAAAAGCCTCTTTCACGGTCTTCTCGTGGAGCTCGTCTGTTGTCCTTATGAAGTAGTCGTAAGATACGTCTAGGCTCTTCCAGTACTTCTTAAAGACTTCTGCCATTTCATCTACGAATACTTTGGGGTGCTTGTTCTGAGACTCGGCTGCTCTCTGTATTTTCAAGCCGTGCTCGTCGTTGCCAGTTAAGTAGAAGACTTTAGCGCCGGTCAGCCTCTTAAACCTCGCCAAGACGTCTGCAAACAGCGTTGTGTAGGCGTGGCCCACGTGAGGCGGGGCGTTGGGGTAGTATATGGGTGTCGTAATGTAAAATACCTCCACTCTTATCACTCACGCCGCTTCTAGATTGCTACGTAAAATACGAGATAGTAGTTACCTTTTAACTATTTCCTCTAGCCTACTCGTAATCTGCTTCACTCTCCACTTAACGTACGCCATGAAGTACTTGAGCAGGAGCTTAACGGGGAGGTATACTGGCGAGTGCATGTACAGCTTCATTATGTCCTCTGCCCAGTAGATAGTGTGGTCAAACATTACTCTGAGCGCCTCGATGTGCTCGGGTTTTAATTGGTCTCGGAGAAACCACTTATTTCTCTTCAGCGCCCCCATAGGCACGAAGAACATGGGCACAATAATACTCCTGTAGGGCCTGAGCCTCTCTACTAGCTCAATTGTCTTTACAACGTCGTCGCTAGTCTCTCCGGGCGTACCCAGTATTACTGTAGCGGCTGGGACAATCATGTTCTCGTGCATAATTTTAAACGCGTCTTCTACTATTTGAGGCCACATTTCAACCGGGTACGGCTTAGACTTACCCACCATTATGTCTCTCGCTAAGCGCGGACTCCCCGTCTCAATACCAACTTCTACACCAAGTATTCTCCTGTAGTCGTTTAAAATCAACTCGCGCGTGAGCTTAGAGATCAGCTTGTAGTTCTCCTCGGCGTACTTCACCGCGGCGAGGCTCACGTGAGCCCACGCGAGGCTTCTCCTCTCTCCAATTCTCTTAACGACCTCTTCATGAAGTCTCAGCACAGGCTCAGGCCTGGGCTTTACTCCGTCAGCGTAGTAGAGTAGCACGTCCTCGCTGTGCAGTATAACGCTCTTCACTCCAGCCCTCACATTCACCTCTACTTCTGCGAGGATCTTCTCTAGCGGTATAAATCTGAGCGGTCTCAGCGTGACGCTACAGAATTTACAGCCACGAGGACACCCCCTCATGATCTCTACGAGGCCGTTAACGCTAGCGCCTCTAATTACCGGTATCTCGTTCACGCTGGGCACGTTGTCTACTCCCACGTAGACGTAGCGCGGCAACTCCTCGCCTCTCAGAGCCTTCTCGACGAGCTCCACTACTACTTTCTCGCCCTCGCCGTCTACAATTGTGTCTACACCCCACTTTTCAGCCAGCTCCAGCTCGTAGAGCCACTGCCACGCCGCGGGACCCCCTACAATTATCTTTACGCCTCTACGCTTAGCCTCTCTCACGACCGGGCTGTTCATGAGCCTGAAAAAGCTCCTCCTATTGACGGGCTCTATTCCAGTTATGCTCCACCACTCACTACTAGGTGGCCCGTACGCGAAGAAGTCATGATGTCCAATTAGGAGAACTCTCATCGCGTCTAGGTGCTTGTGCAGGTGATCAGGGTCTATTATTGCCGCGTTAAAACCAGCTTCCTGAAGAGCCGCCTCTATTTTTCTCAGCCCATAGGGGGCTTCTACGGGCCTCCCTAACTCATCTACTTTTAACTTCGGGGCGCAGATGTAGAGCCACAGCTTCTCGGGCATTCCTATTGGCGGCCCAGTCGCCATGAAGCCCAGGAACTCCTTACCGCGGTGGTTACTCATCATGGTTCTATCTGATGTTATCACCACCTCGAACTTCACACTAAACCACCACGAGTTTACTCACTAGTGAGCGGGGTACTTGGTTTATAAGCTCACTACTAGACACTAGTACAGCGACTACTTCACTCGATACAAGCTGCTTCTCCAATTTCTCCGCGAGACTACTACTAGAAGTGTAAACTTCGAGTGTAAACGTGTAGTTCTCGTGGAGGAAGTCTCTCAGAGACTCGAGAGCTCTGGGAGAGCTGTGCGAGGCGAGAATAATCCTTAAACCACGCGGACCGTGAAGCCTTAAGAGCTCTCTCAACTTGTCAATTACACCCGGCGTGACCTCGCCGTAGACTAGAACTGTAGCTGAGGGCCTCCTGTACTGCCTAGAAGTACTCCCTATTCCCAACTCTCGCACCTCGTTAGTGTCTATAGATACAGTGATCGGGGGTATTAAAAGAGTTACTAGAGCCAGTAGCGCCCTCCGGTTAATAGGCGTCTTAGTCGTGCATTAAGTAGTGGTGTGCGCGCTTGGAGCTTTCACTAGCTGAGAGAGTGAGCGCTTATATCAGGAACGTGGAGCTCTTCATTGAGGAGGCCTCTAGTAAGGGTATTCCACGTGAGGCTCTACACGTATTTAACCTCGCGAAGAGCTATTTGAGCGACGCTAAATACTACTTTGAGAAAGGAGACTACATTACGAGCCTCTCGTGCGTAGCGTACGCAGAGGGGCTACTAGACGCGTTGAGGTACCTGGGGCTGGTTAAAGGCTCGTGGAGGGGGCTCACCGAGCTCTCGAAGAGACCTCGAGTACTAGTAGCTGGCAGCTTCGAGTTTCTACACCCCGGTCACATAGCCCTACTAAAATACGCGTGGCAACTAGGAGAGGTCTTTGTCGTAGTCTCGCGAGATGTTAACTTCGAGAAGTTTAAAGGCAGAAAGCCCGTTATGAGTGAGAGAGACCGCCTCGAATTAGTGAGTAGTGTGAAGTACGTAAGTAGCGCTGTTCTCGGAGACGTGTCAGACTTCTTCAAGCCACTCGAGGAGGTAAAGCCCAATATAGTGCTCCTGGGGCCAGACCAGTGGATTGAGCCGCAGAAACTCGAGGACGAGTTGAAGAAAAGAGGTCTCGTAGACACTAGAGTAGTTAAATTCCCCGAGAGAGTTGGCACGTGGAGCTCTACTAGTGTGTTCACCGAGTTGAAGAGGAGACTGTGTACTGATAACTCCTCTCCTCGGCTAAAATAGACTCTAAGTACTTACTCCTAGCTTCTCTCTCACTCGCTACACTCCTCAAATACTCCCTCACGCTCTTCACGAGCTCTCTAACGTCAACGTCCGGCTTGTACCCTATGTGAACACCGTAGGCTCTGAGCGCCTTGACTACTTCGACTACCAAGTAGCCGACGTTGTAGGCGTCTCTTACAGCCCCCTCGTCTTCTAAGGGGTCTGAGCTGTGAGTGTAAGCCATGCTCCAGGGCGGTATGACTACGCCCATGCTGTTCATCACCGACATCAAGTACGCCACCGTCATGAACACTCCGCTGTCCGCGCCCGTTACTATAAAGCCCGCTACTTTACCCTCTAGTAGACTCCTCCCACCGTGGAATATCATGTTCTCGAGTGAAGTGAGCCTGTCAATGAAGTTCTTGAGGACTCCGCTGGG
>JAJHQY010000016.1 GCA_020833085.1 Desulfurococcaceae archaeon | reverse complement strand
ACTTCCTCAAAAGAGCCAGAGGTGAGTACTCGCTACTTGAGCTGAAATGATATTCTAATAATGCGCTTTAACACAGCCTCGCCTCGGTAGTCTGGTAGTAGTATCGGGGCTCTCCTCGACTCCGGCACGCCTATTTGCTTTAACTCCTCTATGTAGCGCTCGAGGTGTCTAAGAGAGAGCTTTGGCTTCGGGAGCTCTCTCACTAACTTAGACGCCTCAATGCCCGCTCTCCTGCCGAACACGAAGATGTCTGCTGTGGAGTTGCCGACTAGCCTGTTCTTCCCGTGAATACCACCAGTGACTTCTCCCGCCGCTAGGAGGCCTCTAATAGGCTCGCCACTAGGCCTCAGTACGTGTGTCCACTCGTCTATTAGTACTCCACCGTTCTGGTAGTGCAGTGTCGGGTACGTGAGTATGGGCTCCTCGGTTATGTCTATTCCGTGCCTCAGGAACATTCTGTAGAGCGCGGGGAGTTCTCTCTTAATCGTGCCAGGCCCCTTTATCATCTCTATTATTGGCGTGTCCAGCCAGACGCCGCAGGTCCCCGTAGGCGTGACCACGCCCCTGCCCTCACTGCACTCTCTAATAATAGCAGAGGCCACGACGTCTCTCGGCTCGAGCTCGTATATGAACCTCTGGCCCATAGCGTTCACCAGCTGGCCGCCAATACTCCTGGTCTTCTCGGGTATTAGCTCGCCCAGTATGGCTTCAGGCCACGCCACGCCTGTGGGGTGGTACTGTAGAGTGTCCATGTCAACTAGGCCGGCGCCCACTCTGTAGGCTAGCACTAGGCCGTCTGCTGTAGCCCCGTAGTGGTTAGTCGTGGGGAAGCCCGCTATGTGCAGCCTGCCGAGGCCTCCAGTAGCCAGCACTGTGACCTTGCTGCGGACGATCTTGTACTCGCCCGTGTCGAGGTTTAGTAGAACAGCCCCGCTAACGGCGCCTGTATCGGGGTCTGTTAGTAGCTCTATAACCGGGTGAAACTCGAGTACGCGGACCCCCAGAGACCTGATCTCGTCTTTGAGGACCCTCATGACCTCCAAGCCCGTGTAGTCTCCGCAGCAGTGTAGTCTAGCCCTAGTAGCCCCGCCGCCCGGCAGTCTCTCGAGGTCGTCGCCTACACGGCTCCACCTAACTCCAAGCTCCTCAAGCCACTTTATTACTAGTGGCGCCTCTTCGGCCAGCACTCTCACGAGCTTCGGGTTGTTAGTGAAGTGAGCTCCCGCGAGCGTGTCCAGGAAGTGTATTACTGGACTGTCGTCGGGGCCCGTAGCGGCCTGCGTGCCGCTCTGGTACTTTACAGTGTTGCTGTCTCCCAGCCTGAGCTTAGTGGCTATGAGGACGCTACTCGGGTCAACGCCGCTCTTAACAGCCCACCACGCGGCCGCGAGGCCAGCCCCGCCTGAGCCCACTACTAGGAAGTCCACGTCGTAGTCCACGTGCTCCAAGTCCAGCTCGCCGGGCTTGACTAGAGGCCACGACTCCAAGAGGTCCGCTATAGCCGAGTACATTACTAGTCCTTTACAGGGCCCTATTCTCACGGCTCTCTTGTACTCGGGCTTGTAGTCCGGGTGCCACGCCCTGACGAGCTGCTCTCTCTCCTCGAGAGTCAGCCGCCTCGGCGCCGGGGCCCTGGCCCTCTCTCTGCGAGTGTCCTCCACTATTTGAATTAGCTTCCTCATTTCGGGCGGGTACATACTCGCCTACCTCACCTCGAGAGACTCCGGTAAGCGCCCGGTCTTCATGTACTCCTCGTAGATCCTCCTCAGCTCAGTAACGGGGGTCGCGAGTAGCTTCTCGAAGACAGCTCTGTACTTCCCGCTCTCAATCTCCCTCACTCTCTCCTCCACGGACTTAGACCTCGGCGTGTAGTACACTCCAACTATCCTCCCCACGAGCCTGAACACTGCGTGGTGTCTTATCTCAGCGGGGCACCTCAGGCTGCAGAGCCCGCAAGCTATGCAGTCAAATGTGAGGTCGGCAGCCTTCTTGAGGTCTCCTCGCAGAATAGCCTGAACAGCGTCCATGGGGCTGAGCCCCTGAGGGCACGCCTTAGAGCAGGAGTTGCAGCTCACACAGCGCGAGAGCTCGGGGAAGAGCTTGAGGACGTAGCCGGGGTCGGGCTTTAGCTCCTCCCTTCTGGGCACGTGCTCTACTAGTGGGACGTAGGGTATTAGGCTAATGTACATGTTGTCCACAACAGCTGTCTGGCACGCCAAGCCAACTCTGACTTTGTAGTCTCCGGGTAGCCTGTAGATCACTGGGCACGCTCCGCAGAAACCACCCCTGCAGCCAGAGCCCCTAGTAAACCTGAAGCCAGCGTACTCGAGGGCCTTCATTATAGTCAATCCCCTGGGAACCCTGTACGCCTCGCCGTTGAAGAATATCGTCACGTACTCCCTCTGCGCTGTGGGAGCGCTCTGGGTCAAACCAGCTCACCGTGAGCACAGTATCACGAACACGGAGTATTTAAGCCTCCCCCCTGAGGGAGCTCAGCACTCTGAGCGCATCTGGGCTGAGAGCCTCGCGCGCACCCAGCGCGTGCGCGACTAGCTCTGATAAGTGCACTACTCTCAAGTCAGTGTACTTCTTCAAGTTGTAGAGGCAGAGCGGGCACGGTGTTACTACTAAGTCCGCTCCACTACTCGTAACACTCCACGCCACTCTGCTAGTGTTCCTCCTCACGATCTCAGCCTCCCCCACGGCGTGGTATGAGCCGCAGCAGTAAGACCTGTAGGGGTGCTTGACGGGCTCGGCGCCCAGCGCCTTCACAATGCTCTCCACTACTCCGGGGTCTTCTGGGTTGTCCACGGCCACTGACCTCGGCCTCAGCAGCATGCAGCCGTAGTACGCGGCTACTCTAACACCCCTTAATCTCCCACCAGCGAGTTTAGAGAGGTCGCTCAGCCTGCTAGCCAGCACCTCGACTAGGTGAGCGACTCTCAGCCCGGACTGGTAGGGAGTCAGCTCGTCTCTCAAGTACTCGGCTACGCGCTTGTACACGTCTGGCCTCTCAGCCGGTAGCCTCTCAGCTTGTTTTAGTGTATTGTAGCAGAAGGGGCAGAGAACCAGCACGGTGCTGGCGCCCAGCTCGCGGGCTTGACTCTGCGCTAGTGAGAGTGTTCTGAGAGAGGACACGTACTTCACGTGGTCTAGTGCCGTCAAGCCCGGGAACCCCCCACAGCAGTACCAGTCCCTGAGCTCTACGACTCTGTAGCCGAGAGCCTCGAGCACTGCTCGCGAGCTCCTCTCGACTTCTGGGAAGTCTCGCTTAATAGAGCAGCCGGGGTAGTAGAGCAGAGTCTCCACGGGGCTCTCACCCAGTGGACTTGCGCGAGTACGCGACTAGTAGAATAGAGGGGGTCGTCTCGTCTACTAGTAGCTGGCTGTACGTTCTCGGCTCAATACCGCTCTTCAGCGCTAGTTGCCTCAGTGTCTCGATTACGAGGCCCGGCGCCACGTCGCGAGGGCACTTGTCTACACAGGTCATGCAGGACACGCAGACCCAGATGGACTTCAACTTTGCGAGGTCAACTCCACTCAGCTGTACAGCTCTAATTAGAGCGGCCGGGTGCAGGTCCATGAAGCCCGCGACTGGGCACACAGCTGTGCAGAGACCGCACTGCATACACGCAGTCACTTCTCTACCCGTGTACTCTCTAATGTACTCTCTGAGCTCTCGCGGAGTGAGCCTCAACCCCGCCACAACACCTCACCCCTCTCATTTAGAACCACTATGGTGAACGAGGTAGTGAGCACTTCGCCCCCAATTCTCACACAGTGCGTTGCGCAGCTGTTACAGGGGTCATAGGACCTAACTATTGACTCTAGCAGGGACACCGTCTCCGGGCTCGGCCTGCCACTAGACCTAACCTCCCTGACTAGCCTCGCGGATACTCTGCTCAGATTAGTGTTTATAGCGGTGTTGTTAATTGTCGTGGGGGTGATTATTCTAGCCCTCGTGACCGTGAAGTCCTCCGCTACACTGTAGTCGTGTATTAAGACTCCGCGAGGAGCCTCAACAATTCCGACCCCCCTACTACTCGGAGTGCCGGTGAAGCTGACTACTTCGCCCTCCAGTAGTCTAGAGTCCCTGGTCATCTCGTCGAGCGCTTCTAGTGAGTATATTATCTCGACTAGCCTGGCCCAGTGGTAGAGCGCTACGTTACTCACGGGCTTCCCCCCAGCCGCCTCTAAGAGCCTCTTGTACTCCCAGCTAGCCTTCTCACCGGGGACTTTCTCTGCTACGTTCAGCCTGGCGAGAGGCCCGACCATTATCGTGGACTCCTCATCGGGGAACTTGAAGCCAGCCGGCTTGTAGTAGGGTAGTGTGGCGTGATTCCACTCTACTAGAGCCTCGCCGATTACACTAGTGTACTCCGCGGGGCTGGCCAGCTCGTGCACTACTCTGCCCTTAGAGTCGACTACTCTGAGGGCGCCGTCGTAGTGCTCGAGCGCGCCTCCCCTCACGAGCCCCATGCTGTAACACCTCACTGTGAACTCCTCGCTCTCAAGGAGCCTCTTGAAGAGCTCGCTCTTAACGACCCTCTCCTCGAAGAACTTGTAGAGAGTGTTAAAAGCGCCGCTCACATCTCTAAGCGCCTTTTCGAGCTCGCCGAGATCCTCTCTGGTGAGTCCGCGCGCGACGCCGCCGGGCACTACTACTGGGCCGTGCTGTATTTTGCCGACTAGTCTCTTCTCCAGCCTCTTCAGGGCAGTGCGCGTCTTGAGGGCGGCTGAGGCCACCTCGGGGCTCTTAGCCAGCAGCTTAGTGATGTCTCTCTGCTTCTCGCCCCAGAGAGCGAGGTCCGGTAGCCCTATGAAGGCGAAGTGCAGTAAGTGGCTGTCGAGTATCTGAACGTAGTTTACTAGTACTCTCGTCAACTCGGCTCTCGCGGGGGGCTTGCGGCCGAACACCGCGTCTACCGCTTTACCGGAGGCTAAGTGGTGAGACCAGCTGCAGAAGCCGCATATAGTCGACACTATTCTCGGCATGTCCTCGACGTGGCGGCCCTGAGCGAGCTTCTCAAAGCCCCTGAACTCCATTATCTGGTAGAGTGCTCTCACGTCGCCACCATCGCTACTAGTGACGATTACTACTCTCGCGACCCCCTCAACTAGCGTAATAGGGTCTAGTGCGCTGAGGAGTCTGTACTCGCCCACACTACTCACCACTACTACGCGCTTTCTTGAGCTTGTAGATAAGGGACTTTCTGAGCGTGTACCTGTAGAACGAGCCCACCACATCCCTGATCTTGTCGAGCTCCCTCGCCAGGCCCGGCTCGAGGACAGCCTTCTCCCTGTCAGCCATTAGCGCGGAGGCCACAGCGGACATGGCTGAGAGCCCCGCGTCGGAACCCCACTCTACTGGGCCGCCGCACCCTGTACACGGGTAGTTGACTCTTATACAGCTGTGGTCGCATATAGCCCTCGTCGCCGGCCCCATGCAGAGAACGCCCTGCTCGAGGAAGCACTTGTTCTCGTCTAGCCTGACCTCGTAGAGCCTCTTAATGCCGGGTATCACGACTTTACTAGTCTTCGGGTTTCTGGGGCACTTATTACACAGAGACTCCGAGTTTCCTAGTAGTACTAGTCTCGCCTCCAGTCTCCTGGTCTCAGCGTACTTGACTAGTAGCTCGAAGAGCTGGTCGAGTACTAGCTCGTCGGGCGGGCACCCCGGCGCCAGCACGTCTGGCTCGACTATGTCAGTGTACGCCGAGTACTCAATAGGCCTCGGCAGGCCCAGCCTCTCGCTCCCAATTCTCGCGTCGACTTGAGAGGCTATGGCCTCGTAGACCTCCTCCGGCGTGTAGAGAGAGTTTAAGCCCGGTATGTCCCCGTACACGCTACATGTCCCAAAGGAGACCTTGACGCGCGCTCTACTAGAGATCTCCCTGGCGAGCTCGGCCTCCTCCTCGGTGGAGATGCCGCCCATGTGTATTAACACGTCCACGCTGTCCAGCTTTAGGAGGTCTGAGAGCTTCCTGTCCACGACTGTGGGCCAGTAGACCACTTCGTAGTGCTTTAAGAGCTCTAGTAGCCTCTCTCCTAGACTAGCCAGCGCGACGTCGCAGCCCCCGCAAACAGCCCCGGGGAGAACAGCTAGTCTAAGCACGCCTACCACCCAGAGGCCCGAGCCTCCTAATCTCCTCCACGAACTCGTTGACGACTCTAGCCAGCTTGGGGGCCTCCGTGGCGCTAATCCACTCTATTCTCACTCTCTCAGGCTCTATCCCCACCTGCTGTAGCAGCTTCTTGACCATGTACACGCGCTTAAAGGCCTTGAAGTTCCCGGCTACGTAGTGGCAGTCGTTGGGCGTGTGGCAGCCCCCCACTAGGACTCCGTCTGCCCCGTTTAGTAGAGCCGTTATTATCATTGCCGGGGTCACTCTCCCAGTACACGGCACTATTACCGGGGTCACGCTGGGGTCGTAGCGCAGCCTCATAACGCCCGCCGTCTCCGCCGCCGCGCCGGCGCACCACTTGCAGAGGAACGCGACTACTCTGGGGCTCCAGGACACTCTACTTCACCCTCAACACGGCTTTAACGACCTCGAGGGCCTGGCTCTCCGTGTAGTTTCTCAGCTGAATAGCCCCCACTGGGCAGGAGGCCGCGCAGGCTCCACACCCCTCGCAGACGACCTCGTTTACTCTGGCCCTCCCCTCTACGATCTCTACTGCGCCGTAGGGGCATACTGTCACGCAGACTCTGCAGCCATTACACTTGTCCCTGTCGACCTCGGCTACTAGTGGGTCTCTCTCAATGTAGCCTCTCAGCAGGAGCTCAGCGGTCTTCGCGGCCGCGCTGGCGGCCTGCGCTATGGACTCGGGTATGTCCTTCGGGCCCTGAGCGGTACCCGCTACTAGCACGCCGGCCGTGGGGGTCTCTACGGGCCTCAGCTTCGGGTGCACTTCGCTGACGAACATGTATGGGTCTGTGGGTATTTTGAGCGCCTCGGCGAGCTTCCTGTCGAGCGCCGAGACCATGCCCAGAGCCAGCACTACGAGGTCTGCTCTAATGACAATTTCGCGGTTGTCCAGGAGGTCGTAGCCCTCGACTACCACGTCTCCAGTAGCCCTGTCCTTGTAGACTCTGGCTACTCTGCCCTTAATGTACACCACGCCGTGCTCCTGCGCTCTCTTAATAAACTCCTCGAAGCCCTTGCCGCCAGCCCTCACGTCAATGTAGAAGACGTAGGCCTCTCCGCCCGGGACGCGCTCGAGGAAGAGCATTGCGTGCTTAGCAGTGTACATGCAGCATATCTTCGAGCAGTAGGGTAAGTGGTTGACGTCGCGAGACCCGGCGCACTGTATGAAGACTACTCTCTTCACGGGCCTCTTGTCACTCGGCCTTCTAATCTCGCCGCGAGTAGGCCCCTGCACGTCTAGTATTCTCTCGAACTGCAGGGAGTCTATTACGTCGTTCTCCGCGCCGTACTGGTACTCGGGGAGCTTCTCGGGCGGGTACAGCTCGTAGCCGGTAGCCACGATTACAGCGCCCACAACTTCCTCTACGAGCTCTTCGCGCTGATCCAGGTTTATGGCTTTAGTGGGGCACACTTTTAGACAACGACCACACCTAGTGCAGTGCTCGAAGTCCACTACGTAGGCGGACGGCACGGCCTGAGCGAAGGGTATGTAAATAGCCTTTCTCTTGCTGAGCCCTCTGTTAAACTCGCTGGGAACCTCCACTGGGCACACTCTCTCGCAGAACCCGCAGAGCCTGCAGTCCTCTACTCTAACACCTCTGGGCTTAACTCTGATCTTTACTTTGAAGTTGCCCACGTAGCCCTCAACGCCCTCGACTTCTGCTAGAGTGTATATCTTCACTAGCGGGTGCCTGGCCACCTCAGCCATTAGTGGCGTTAGTATGCACTGAGCGCAGTCCAGTGTCGGGAACGTCTCGTGGAGCATAGCCATTTTGCCACCTATAGTAGGCGCCTTCTCGACTAGAACTACTGGTATGCCCATCTTGGCTAGCGTGAGCGCCGCCGTGATCCCGGCTATGCCCCCGCCTATAACCATGGCTCTCCTAGTCACTTCGAGTCTAATAGGCTCGTAGACCCTGTTACCCGCTAGTTTAGCCACAGCCCCCGCTATAATCCTCACAGCCTTCTCAGTGGCGAGCTCCTTGTCTAAGTGGACCCAGCTGTCGAGCTCTCTAATAGAGGCCATCTCAAGCCTGTACCTACTCAGCCCGGCCCTCTCAACCGCCCTGGCAAACGTCTCGTAGTGGAGTGAGGGAGTGCACGCGGCGACGACTACTCCGTCTAGGCCGTGCTCCCTAATAGCCCTGACTATCAGCTCCTGCCCGGGCTCAGAGCACATGTAAGTGTAGTCCTCGGCGTGAACAACGCCCGGCAGCTTCCTGGCCTCCTCCACAACTCTCTTGACGTTGACGACACCAGCTATGTTCACGCCGCAGTGGCAGACGAAGACGCCTATACGCAACTACTCCACCTCAGAGCTCTCCGCGCGTGGAGAGCGCGGTGCTTACTAGAGCTAACTAGTAACGGGGCTTAGAGGTAAAAAAGCGAGTAGTGTGGTGCACTGCTCAGAGAGGCCTCTTTAACAGCTCTTCTTTCTTCTTAGTACTGGCCTCTACTACTTCTTCTATTAGATTTCTCCCAGTGCTGTCTATTGCCACTACTAGGGGGCCGAAGTCCTCGACTTCGAAGACCCAGACGGCCTCTGGTATGCCGAGGTCCAGCCAGTACACGTCTAGCACTCTCTTAATGGACTGCGCGGCTAGAACGCCAGCTCCGCCAGTGTACGTCGCGTATACAGCTCCGTACTTAGCACACGCCTCCGCTGTTCTCTTGCCCATACCCCCCTTGCCAATAACCATCCTCACACCCAGCTTCTCAATGACCTCGTACTCGTAGAGCTCCATTCTAGTACTAGTCGTGGGGCCCCCCGCCAGCACAATCCACTGGTCACCTCTCTTCGCCACTACTGGCCCGCAGTGGTATATCACGCCGCCTCTGAGGTCGAAGGGCAGCGGCTTGTTCTCCTTCAAGTACTCCACTATGCGCCTGTGAGCAGCGTCCCTCGCAGTGTAGATCACGCCTGTCAAGTACACTATGTCCCCTACACGTAGTCTCCTCACATCGCTCTCAGAGAGGGGTGTCCTGAGCCTGTACTCGGCCACGCCGCCCACCTCTCACTGGACTATAGTGTACTCGCCCGTGGGCTTAATCGTCACAGTAGCCCTCCTAGCCGCCCAGCACTGGAACACAACTGCCACGGCGTACGTCGCGGGGTGCCTGTAGGCGTAGTCCACGTGCACGTCTAGAGCAGTAGTCCTCCCGCCCATCCCCATAGTCCCAATGCCGAGCTCGTTAATCATCTCTAAGAGCCTCTCCTCGAGCTTTGCAATAGCGGGCTCTGGGTGCCTAGACCCCACTTTCCTGAGAACAGCGCACTTCTTAGCGAGGTGTATAGCCATGTCGGCTGTGCCGGCAATCCCCACGCCAATAATTGTTGGGGGGCACGGCATGGCCCCCGCTTTCACCACGGCGTCTAGCACTACTTCTTTAACGCCCTCGAGGCCCTTACCGGGGGGAATCATAGTGAACACCGCCACGTACTCTGAGCCGCCGCCCTTGGGGACAACTGTTACTTCCAAGTAGTCCC
>JAJHQY010000015.1 GCA_020833085.1 Desulfurococcaceae archaeon | reverse complement strand
GCTTAGATGGTGTAGGAGATAAAGTAGTGGTCATGGCTATTAAGCCTAGGAACGAGCCCGCTACTAGATATAATAGAGTGAGGATCCCCTAGTCATGTACTTAACGCGTGAACAGGAGAAAATGCTACGTGGAGACTATGGGTGGGCTACGGCTAAGGCAATGGAAATCATTGTTAAAGTAGGTGAAGCTCTCGGCGCAGACGAGCTTGTAGAAATAGTTCATGCACACGTATCTGGGATCTCGTACTCTACTATTGGCAGGTACGGACTTGAGTTTATAAGAGATCTAGCTCGCGGGGGAGGCAAAGCCAGAGTGTTTACTACTGTAAACCCGGGGTGTATAGACTACTCAGGGTATTCCAGTATAATTGACAACTCTCTATTCGAGTTTCAGAGGCTAATCGACGAGGCCCTTAGAAAAATGGAATTCAAACCTGTGTACACGTGTATACCGTATTTCTACAGGCCGCCAACACCGGGAGAGCACTTAGCCTGGGGTGAGAGCAGCGCTGTTATATTTGCAAATAGTGTTTACGGTGGGTTTACAAATAGGGAGGGTGGTCCAGTAGCGCTGGCAGCGGCTCTTACAGGCTATACTTACAAGGCCGGCTTACACGTAGTAGAAAATCGCGTGGGCGAGGTAGAAATAAGAGTGTGTGCTTCAACGAGCTCTACACACATTGGCGCGCTGGGTCTCTGGATTGGCGAGAACATTAAGAGTATTCCATACGTGCGCGGTCTGAATTACTACTCTCTAGATGACATAAAGAACTTACTAGCTTCGGCGGCGGCTAGTGGTAATCACGCACTCATTGTAATAGAGGGGGTTACGCCACGTAACACGTTTAAACTAGATCTCGTGGAGAGAGTCGAAGTCGACGCGAAAATGTTAGAGGGGTACATGGGTGGTGAGTGTCACGGTACTAGTATTCTCGGTTACATTGGGTGCCCGCATACAAGTCCTCGCGAACTCCTCTACATTACGCGACTTCTAAAGAAGTACGGGAAGCCGCGAAGAGGTAAACTACTAGTGACTATGCCGGCGGAATTCGCGAGGATCTATAGAGATCTCATTTTAGAGTTGAAGGCTATGGGTGTTGATATAGCGGCTGGTACGTGTCCAGTCGTCTCGAGATTCCGGGGCGGCTTTGACTGCATTATAACTAATAGTGGTAAAGCCCTCTTTTACCTTAAGAGGATTTATAAGACTAACATTAAACTCGCAGGTGTAGAGGCAATTGTCAGACACCTTGGTGGTGCATAGAGGTAGAGTAAAGCCCGTTATTCCGGGCTCCTGTAACGGAGACGTGGTTCTGGTAGATAGCTATATTAGCTTCTTCGCCGAGGTGAATCCAGATACCGGGTGTTTAGTAGCGCCAAGCGAGCTCTGCTTTCGAGACGCGGTATTAGTGTTTCGTGGTACTAGGGGGAGTACAGTCGCACCCTATATTATTTACGCGCTGAGAAGAAACAATACAGCCCCCCGCTGTATTCTCGTAGCGGAGGCAGAGCCTATGTTAATAGCTGGCTGTGTACTCGCTGAAATACCCCTCTACGTTGTTGAAGACTACGAGGGGCTTGTCACTAGTATTCGCCTCGCGAAGAAGAGTGCTTACCTCGAGGTGCGTGGAAATGAGGTCTTACTCTACGAGAGGGTATAGGGGTGTTTTCGTCGTACTAGAAGGCATAGACGGCGCGGGGAAAACAACGATAGCAAAAATGCTTGTTAAAGAGTTAACTGAAATGGGTTTTAAGGTAACATACACTTACGAGCCGACAGATTCAGAAATAGTAAATGTCGTTAAGACGAACTTCAACTATCTTAGAGATCCATTTATAGACGCTCTAACATTCGCACTTGACAGGCTTATACACGTTAAGTCCAAGATCCTGCCCGCTCTCGAGGAAGGTCAAATTGTTGTGAGTGACCGCTATTATTATAGTAGCGTAGCTTATCAAGGCGCCATGGGAGCCCCCATTGAATGGGTGCTTGAGGTTAATAAGTGGGCATTGAAACCGGACATCGCGATATACCTCGACGTGGATCCTAAAATAGCTCTTGAAAGGAAGCAGTCAATGTCGTCGAGGTTTTCAGAGTTTGAGAAATTAGAACTAGAGTATAAAGTGAGGGAAATTTACCTTAAACTAGCCTCCATGGGGCTCCTTGTACTTGTAGACGCGTCACGCAGTATTGAGGAAGTATATGATGATGTGAGAAGACACGTGCTTAAAGTAATTAGAGAGAAGAGCACGCTATTTAGCGCTCCTAGTAGTTAATTGAGATTTTAATCTCTGAACGCGCTCCAGCACTTCAAGCCACTTAATATACTCTGTTGGCTCAATATCGGGTGCGTTGAGTAGGTTTTCAAGGGTCTTCAGCGCGTATATTTCTAGTTTCTCTATTACGTGTGCTAGATACGTCTTAGTGTAAATTTCTCTCGCCTCCTCCTCTGTCTTGACTATGTAGACTCTGCCGTGGACTGGACACACTACTTCGCCTGTTTTAAGCTTGAAGAGAGGTAAGTGACACCCCTCTACTGGACACGTCTCCGCGAGCATTATAGCTCCTGATTTGAGGAGTTCAGCCATTATCTTTGTGGGATCTTTAGTTGTAGACAACCGAATCCCCCCTGGAGACCCTACTAACTACGTGAGTTTAGTAAGCGACTCTAGGTGAGAAAACATAATTAAGGCTCTATTATACTTAACTAGGGCTTAGAGTATTGAGTATTAGGTGAGCTAATATGAGCCGCGTCATGGATAACG
The DNA here is from genome assembly GCA_020833085.1 of Desulfurococcaceae archaeon. Next base: position 6,980 of record JAJHQY010000015.1, on the reverse strand, counting down.
AGGCTAAGATAAAGAGCGCTATGTACATCTTAATGACAATTATTAACGATACTGCTATCCCCCGAAACATTAGGAGAGCGGCTATGGAGGCCCTAAATTACCTGAGAGACACTAAATACACACCTGGCGTTAGAGCGGCCAATGCTATAGGCGCGTTAGAGCAAGTGAGCCAGGATCCTAATATGTCTCTGAGCGCTCGTACTAAGATATGGCAAGTCATATCAATACTCGAGACCGTTAAAGACTAGTTTTAGTGTAGTGGGCTTTGAGTTAAGAGTTATTTGTCTTTACGTAGGTGGGTACTTTACTGATGCTTGAAATGAGCACTACTAAAACTAATAAAGCTAATGTCCGCGTGAGAGGCATTTACGCCACAGCACTATCAAAAATACTATTAGAGAGTGGTTTTAAAATCGTGGATGCCAGCGAAAAGATCATAGAGAGGTTCTCGCTAGAATTTGAGGCAGAGCCAGCTGATGTGACTATTAAATGTGGAGACTCGGAAGACGAGATCTTAGTTATAGGGTCTCCCCGAGAAGCCCTGCAGATATTTGATATTCTAGTTACTACGCTAAAACACGTCTACGTATTAAAGTCGAGCGTTGAACTCTATGCTGTCTATAAAGGAGTAGTTGTGGAGAGAACAGGCGACTACTGCGTAATTGACCTTGGCGGCGTTAGAGGCGAGTTAACGCCGTGCAGAGAAGAGCCTGGGGCAAGTGTTATTGTGGGTGTAAAGAGAGCTCCACTGAGACCCGGCGAAAAGGCTATATTAACTAAGAACTTCATGGTGCGAGGTAAACTCCTAGCACTAGTACACGGTGATCCTAGGATAACTTTCTCGGAGCACATTAGAGATAGCAGAGTTAAAGCTAGACTATCTACACTAGCGCTCTCAAAGCTCATAGGTAGCGGTTTAGGTGTTCACTTCAGGAGTAGCTCTAAGTACGCAGATGACAGCTCTATTATTTGTGAAATTGAGGTGTTACTAGATGAGTATAGGAAGCTAGTAGAGCGAGCAAAGAGTGAGAGTGCTCCTGTTAAGCTAAGAGACGGCGAGTTTATAGGATTAATTGGCGTTACCAGCCTAGCTAAAAATAGGCTTGACGAGATTAGGTCGACTGTTACTACGACTGTTAAAATGCATCACTCGCTCAAATCCTCAGGTTTAAGCGACTTAGTCGACTTAGTGGAGAGTGTTGTAGCTAGTGATGCGTGCAAGCACGAAGCCTCAACTAGACTACTAGCCTACATAGGCAGTAAGCTCAGAGAGAAGCGCACAGTTGAATTAGTCCACATTAAACCTACTGGCGAGAGGATATCTCTAGGTGAAGGCGAGGTCTTGAATGTGACTACTAGTAATGAGTTCCTAGAGCTCGTAGTCAAGAGGACTATTAAGTCCAGCGGTTTGTATGACGGACTGGGTGCTGAAAAGAGACCGGGCGATATCGACTACGTTGTTATTAGGAGTGATCAGCCTATAGTGGTGCACAACTATTACAGAGGTGAGAAGTGGCTAGGTAGCTACGTGAACATTAATACTCCACCCGAAGTTACTCCAGGCCTAGTTAAGTATCACGACTTACTAGTCGACGTGGTGGTTTTGCCTAGCGGGGAAGTAAAAGTAGTTGATGAAGAAGAATTAGATAAAGCGCGTGAGGCTAATATAATAACAGAGGATCTCTACAAATACGCTAAGAGTGCACTTAAATGGGTACTTGAGAACTACAAAGAGTACATTTATAATCCCGGTAGTAAAGAAATAAAAATTTAAAATCGGAGTGTGCGGGGGTGCCCGAGCCTGGTCAAAGGGGTCGGGCTTAGGACCCGATGGCGTAGGCCTGCGTGGGTTCAAATCCCACCCCCCGCACTTTAACTCCAATTAGCTCCTTACTACCACTAACAACCCTAATCTGGCTTAAGCACGTGTAATAATGTTCTTAGTGGCCGCTTTGCGGAAATAGAAGTAATGCCCTGCGCTTTCTCTTATACAGCGAGCTCGGCTAGGTTTTTAACACGACTTTTCCTCTTATGGGAATGACCTCGCCACAACGCTTGCATTTGTATTTGCCATTCGATCGATCCAGGTATACACCTAATACTCTGTACCCACTTCTATGTATAAGTAGTTTGCCGCACCTAGGACATCTCGTCGATTCGAGTTCAGAGTTCCACACGTTACCTACATAGACATACTTTAACCCCTCTTTAACAGCGTAATTTCGAATTTCAAGTAGTTTACTTATAGGTGTTGGAGGCTCTCTCCATCTGTGAGCGGAGTAGTATCTATTAATATGTAGGGGGACATCAGGACCTAATTCCTTTAAGTGAGTGTTAATAATCCACTCGACGCACTCGTTAAAGTCATTTGTATTTGTAACTACTAGGTACACTATTTCAACATGGGCCCCCATGTTAATAGCTAATTTAGCGTTTCTGTAAACAATACTGTGATCTATGCCTACAAGAGCTCTCTTCATTGAGGGGCAGCCCTTAATATCTGCTGAGAAGCCATCTACACCGGCTTCTATAACGGCTTTGAGAGATCTTGTGGTGAAGTACATATTTGTCACCATCATTGAGTAGAGATTGTTCTTTACAGCGAGCTCGGTCACGTCTATTACGTAGTCGAGATTAGTTATTGGCTCATTAAAACTCGCTGAGACCCCCTCGTCGCCATTTAAAATAGCTAATTTAACGAGCTCCTCTGGGGAGATAGTAGTACCGCCTTCTGGTGGCTCGCTGTAGCTTAAATGGTCGTTTTGACACCAGGGACAGTAGAAATTGCAACCGTAATTGCTATATGTTAGTGCTGTTGAACCAGGCCAGTAGTGGTAGAGAGGTTTAATTTCAATAGGCCTGCTCTCAATAGCACTAAGCTTGCCGTAACCCACGTGGTATAGCGCACCATTAATATTCGCGTAATTTTTACAGGGCCCACGAACACCACTCCTCAAAACACACTTCCTCTCGCAAACCTCGCACCTAACCAGCCCACCATTTAGGTTTTCAAAGAGCCTTGCTTTAACAAGCACGAGGAGACACCGAAGCGCCGGGGGCGGGATTCGAACCCGCGCGCCCCTCTAGGGGGCAGTGGGTCTCTCGAAGATCTAAGCGCTGGAAACTCGAGCCCACCCCCTTAGTCCGCTCGGGCACCCCGGCTTCACTCTTAAATATATTTAATTCCAGCTTTTTAACAATATGTGTAACTCGAACTTCGTTAAAGATTTTTAGTGTCGGTTGGTAGTGTCTACTAGTAGTGATGAGCTTTCAGCGGTCGGATCACAGGTAAGACTAATAGTGAAGAAATAGGCCGCATCTGACTACTCTACTTTACCATACAGTAAATTCCGTGTACATTGGGGAGTGGAGAGTAGACCCTCGCAGCCAGGGGATTCTTCACGAATCACTACTCCGAGGGTAGTCTCCCGACGGGGCTTCATCGGGTCTATCACTTTATCACGTCTAAGTGCTTAAAATACCTTCAACTATTCTACTACGCGGAGAAGTACTCGTAGTGGCATATTTAGCGGACTTGTAACCAGCTATTAAATACGATATCGTGACCAAGGCTGTGGCTACGGATACAGCGTACGCCTCGCGAATAAATGGGGGATTCCACTTTAAGTAAAGTTTATTAGTACTCGAGACCGGGATCACTACAATTAATCCGCACGTTGACTTGGTGTACACGGTATTAGACCTCCAGTACGGAATGTACGCGACTTTTACTAACGCTACATACCCCTCGTAATTAATGTTCACTTCGATAAGGGGTGGATTGAAGTTTACTATTGCGTTGCACGGTTTTTCATCTAAATTAAAGAAGCTCTTAATGTAACTCCACAATAGTGAAGACTCGTTTACAAGTTCCTTAATCCACTTACTTGATACTCGTGAATTCCAGCTAGTGTAAATATAGAGGTTTCCAGGATCTCGTGGTAAAATACCCGGTTTCACGACGGGGGTCTCTATTACTAATAGATTAGAATTCACTGGTGTTATTTTGAATTTTAAGCCGTACTTTAATACTACGGCTTTTAAACTACTATTACCTATATATTTCTCAGCCTTCTCCTCGCTGTCTACTATAACTCCGCTTACAAACGGCTCAATGTATTTAATTGAGTGCTTAACCGCGTTCACGTCTACTAATATAGCCTTGTAGCCGTCTTCTGCAAATAGATTTATGATCTGTGGCTGGAGGCTTCCGTGATCGATCAACACGATCTTTGAGCAGAGGACCGGCTTGGGATCACCTATGTACTCGTAAAAGAACACATTATAACCCTTGTAACTGTACACGCTAACTCTGCGAAGTAGCAACTCGCCTATTTCAATAGATAGTATTGAGTCTAAACTAGTAGTCCCAGCGTAGATCTTTAAACCGATAACATAGTCCTCATTTCTCCTCATTTGCTGGAAAACAACTAGGTTTTGACTTGACTGCACCATTTCAAGTGGTATCTCTACGCCTGATTCGAGTATGAATGTAGCGTTCTGTATTTGCGAGGTACTATTAGTGAGTGTAAGTATCTTTAAACCAGTAAATTCTGTTAGTTTAATGGGCTTTTCGAGCATGCAAGTAAAAACTAGTGTATTTGCTAATTCCTCTACATTGCACTTCGTTAACGGAATCTCAGCGTACTTTGCGTAGAGGTCAATGTCCACGGGGGTTGTCGTTAAAAGGAACTTCGACCAGGACAACTCGAGAACGTTCTTTGCAACTACAGGATTTGTCACGAGGTCTCGAATCCACTCATAGTACACAGTGAGATCAAAGAACGCGGGATCACCTTGATTATATGAACCAGTAGATGTCGAGTAGTTGTAAATTAGCGAGAAGGCTACTGGACTATTCGGCCACGACAACACCGGCTCTGTGACAAGCGCTCTCCGACCTCTCACAGTGCTCGTAAATCCTGGGTACGCAGTGTTAATGTCCAGTTCGTAACTCATATACACATGTGTAGTTAAAATAGCTCCAGCAATACTTGTCAGAATAGATCCAAGTAAACAAATGTAGAGTAGTTTCTCTCTACTCGCGAAATTTCGTATTCGTGAAGAAATGTGAATAGCTAGGAGAGACGCGTTATTTACATAGAGAAATCTCCACGGGATTATAAAGAGCGTAAACTGGTGGATAAGTCTGGAGTAATTAGGCAATAGAGCCGGTACAATTATTGGTAATAGAGAGACTAGTGTAAATACTAACATAGCCACCTCTGCTCGAGACGAGTAAATTTCACTGCGTCTACGTAGTAGTGAGCTGATCGATACGGCTAAGTATACCGTAATTAGAGAAACAAGCATTATGTCTATACACAGCGAGTTGTATTGTATTCGAGGAATTCCCGACAGTGGTGATAATTCGTATAGTGGTGAAGAGTAGGCGTAAGTAGTAACTACCGCGTATAGGTATCCAAGCGAACACCCAACTGTGATGGGAGAAAACGCAATCACTCTCTGCAGTTGCTCTAATAGCGAGTAGCGCTTTTGCGTAAAGATCACTAGTAGCGGTAGAATAGCGTTAAATAACCCATATATATGGCTGAGGACAGAGAGGGAGCAGAGCACACTAGAAGCTATTAAAGAATATGGGTCACGGGGGGGTTCTAGAGGTAGAGAGTACTAATGCTGCCGATAAGAGAGTAAAACTCCAAGATAGTAAATAGGGGTACACTCCATTATAATACACGATCCACATTGTGGGGAAGAGCCCAGCAATAAGAGAAGCTATTATAGCTCTTTTCCTATCTAAACTATATTTAAGCGAAAAGTAGTAGACGGAGCTGAAATACAGAGAGATCACTGCAACTCTGAGTACATTGTACGCGGTTACCGGGTCACTTAGAATAAAAATAACGTATGCAAGTGCGTAGAAGAGCGGACCATAATTTAGAAGAACAACGCCGTTGTACTGTCTAAGACTTAACCCAGTGTTTTCAATAAACTCCCCGTGGAATCCCGATATTCTGAACAAGTGTGCTCTTGTATCATTTCCCGGTGGGACATAACCCGGTACAAATAAGTGCAGTGGATTGAGTATTAGTACTGCTAAGAATACCCAGAGCGGTAAAGTAGGCTTTCCCTTAAGTATACGCATTCTTGCCGCGAAAATCTCCCCCAAGCTTTCACCTATTAGCCTATTGATCGCGTCAAAGTACGATTTAACTTACTTAGGCCTCTATGATTATAGTAGCATTAATGGGGATAAGGTAAAAAGTGTAGTATTATAAACACGGCACTGCACAAATGCGGCTCTAGAGCCGGGCTATTAGTGTAATTAGAAAATGTGAAATATGAGAAGTAGCCGGGCGGGGATTCGAACCCCGGTCACGGGGTTTCCTCCGTGTGCGGCCAAAGCCCCGCATCCTTGGCCGCTAGACGACCCGGCTGTCTCCAGGATAATATATTTTGGAGTTGGGGGTTTTAACCTCGGCTTAGAGGGTTTTAAAGCGCTCTACGGTCCTCACTTATAAGCTTAGCGTTAAGTTTATAAGGGGATTTACATATTAATATATGGCCTCTAAGTGGGTGTAATGGTGTTCTCCGAGGAGAGGTCTGGAGAAGAGATCACAACTAATACAGGCTCTTCTGCGGCTAGTAGTGAGGAGTCTAATTGCCCACCAGATAAAATTGTTTACGACTCTGTGAGAGCTGAGTATGTGTGTCTAGAGACTGGTGAAGTTATAGCAGATAGGATTATCGATGATAGAGCTGAGTGGAGAGCATTTACACCAGAGGAAGAGGAGAAGAGGGCGAGAACAGGAGGCCCCATAACTTCAACTGTTCACGATATGGGGCTGTCTACAGTAATAGACTATATGAATCGCGACGCCTCGGGTAAGCCGCTAGTCAGTAAGAGACACCAGTTAAGTAAACTGAGGAAGTGGCAGTCCAGGATTAAGGTTATTAGCAGTATCGAGAGGAATCTAGTTCAAGCTATGAACGAACTTGACAGAATAACTTCTCTCATG
>JAJHQY010000014.1 GCA_020833085.1 Desulfurococcaceae archaeon | reverse complement strand
GTCACCACTACCTGACGGGCTTTTGCTTCTTGCCTAGCCACAGGGCTTTAAGGGATACACCATTCACCATTACAACTCTGTACTTTACGCCTGGAATGTCGCCCATAGCGCCTCCTAGTGTACCGCCTATTTTCTCAATAATTACCTCGTCGTGCTCGTCAATGTAATTTATGCCTCCGTCCCACGGAACAAACGCCGTTACTACTTTGCCGTTCTTAACGAGCTGCACTCTAACACACTTTCTCAGAGCTGAGTTTGGTTTACGGGACTCCACACCGACTTTCTCTAGTACAATGCCTCTAGCCATCGGCGCTCCTTCTAGTGGGTCTTCTAGTAGTCCCTGCTTTCTCAGTACTCTCCTCTTGTACTCTCGCTGATACCACCTAAACTTCTTTCTCTTCTTAATTAGCTTCCTCGCCGCGAATAGTCCATTAGGCCCCTTTTTACCGGGCACTCCGCAAAGCACCTCTACACTATTATTACCGAGTCTATATCAAAGTGCCTTTTAAGTATTAACTTCGCTCTCTGAACATTTCTTCCATTTTTACCAATTGCTATGGCCTTGTCTTTTGGGTCTACGGCTACGTAGAGGACTTTTGAGCCATCTGGCCTGTTGACTAGCTTCACGCCTGTAACTCTAGCTGGCATTAGTGCGTACTTAACTTGCTCCTCAAGGTTCTCGCTGTAGCCTACTACTTCAATGTTCTTGTTGAGCAGGCTTCTAAGCTTCTGGATTATAAAGCCCTTAGGCCCAATGGCTTTTCCAATATCGCTCGGGTCTACTAGGAATATTATCCGGTTATTTTCGTTTTCAATAATACAGTCTCGAACAGAGACACCTGTCAAGTCGCTGAAAAGAGCCATGTACCTGAACTCATCGGCCGTTATCTTCACATTCGGCTTTGCTTTACTCAGAAGCACTCACCTTTGTAGCCAGCTCTAATATATTCGATTGACCGGGATTTATAATAGCTAGTACGGCGACGCTGTGAGGCCTCCCAATGACGGCTCCAAGCTCCATGTTTGTGCCGTCAAATACTATGACTGGAATGTTACTGAGCTTAGCGTAATATATAATGTCTCTCTTCAAGTCTGGTGGAGCGTTCTTGGCTATGACGACTGCCTTGGCGTTGCCGTGTAGTACTAGTTTTTTAACTTCTCGCGCACCATACTTAATATCACCGGTTCTCGCGGCTACCTGGAGAGCTTTTACTAGATCTGGCTTTGAAATCACGTCACTCACCCTCGGGCTTCTTAGTGGACATATTCATGAATATTCTCACTATACTAGTACCCACTGGAGGCAGCTGCCCTAAAATAATGTTTTCTGTAACCCCCAGCAACGGGTCTTCTTCACCCATAACAGCGCTCTCCACAAGCTTCTGTACAGTTGTCTCGAAAGTAGCTCTGGCTAGGACGCTGGGCTTCTCGCCGGCTATTCCCATTCTGCCAATTTGTCTTATGTGACCAGTCCAAGTCATCATGTCGGCTAGTAACATAATGTGCCTAATGTCCACGTCGAGGCCTTGGTCGCTGAGGACGTTGTATATTTCCTTTATAATCGCTGCTCTAGCGGCCTCTATGCCTAAGACTCTCGCGATCTCGTGTATGTCATTGGTGTAGACGCGGCGCCAGTCAACACCCGGCACGCGCATGACTTCCTCTAAATTACTCCCCTCAGCAATAATCACGTACTCGTCACCTCTGCGCTGAATAATTGTTTTCTTAATTCCCTTAACGCCCTTGAGATACGTCTGGAGAACTGTTGTTCTCACCTTCTCCATCTTAACCGGGTCTAAGTACTCGTCGCTGAGAGTTAGTATTATCTCGTAGGGGTCTTCACTGGAGACCTCTACTGAGCCTATATTGAGGTCTCTCAGCGCGTTTATGACCTGCTCTATTGTAACGCCTTTATTACTGAGCATTTCCGGGTCTAGCCTTATCCTCATTGTGCCCGTCTCGTAGCTGATCTCTATCTCTCGCGTGACGTTTTCTAAATACGTGCACTCTATTCTCCTAGCAACTTCCATTACTTTTTCAACATCCCGTTTCCACTCTTCGGCGAGGTAGATCTCGGTAATAGGAGTCTCGGGCTTCTTCTTGGCGTCTACTATTTCAATGAGTCGAGGTAGTCCGAGAGTAATATTGTACTCTCTTACGCCAGCGTAGTGGAATACTCTCAGTGTCATCTGCGTCGAGGGCTCACCAATACTCTGAGCAGTTATAGTGCCCACGGCTTCCCCGGGCTCTATAAAGGCGGAGTGATATCTATTCACGACTTCCCAGGCTATTTTCTCAATAACCTCGGGCTTTAAGTTGTACTTCTCCACGACCTCTCTCAACTTCTTCGAGAGCTCAAAGTATATTTGCGGAGTTAAGTAGGGTTTTACTTCTTCTAGTATTTCTTCGAGGCTCTTCCCACTACTCTTCATGGTCTTACCCGTGTATGTACTTCTCAATAATTCTATCAATGTTCACGGGCCTGCCGTGATCACTCTTCATTGGGTCTACGCCGTCCTCGCCATATATGAGTTGCACTAGCTCTCCAGAAGTCGTTCTAACCGAGCCATCGTACTGGACTACGAGGTCTTGAAGAGCGTTTATGAGCCTTCTCTGCATGTAGCCAGACTGGCTAGTTCTAACTGCCGTGTCTATTAAGCCCTCCCTGCCGGCAGCTGTGTGGAAGAAGAACTCTAATGGGTTAAGCCCGTCGACAAATCCACTCGCTATGAAGCCTCTCGCCTCGGCTCCTAGATCTCCGGGCTTGAAGTGAGGTAGCATTCTCCCGGCGTATCCCCGGTCAAGTCTCCTACCTCTAACAGTCTGTTGCGCGAGCAGGCCGCTCATCTGCGCCAAGTTAATTGGATTTCCTCTAGCACCAGTTCTCGCCATTATGACTACTGGGTTTGCAAGCGACATGTGCTTAGTTAGGAGATCAGCCACCTCGTCGAGAAGCTTCTTTGAGAGTGCATTAATGATCTCGTCTTCTAGAGTTTCCTCCACAGTTTTCCCGGGTTTAGATTGTAGTAGCCCTTCTTTGTACAGTCTTATTAGCTCACCGACCTCCTCTCTCTTCTTCTCAATAATCTCGTGAATAGACCTCTTAACTTCGGGCCTGACGGCTAAGTGGTCATAGCTCATCGTGAAGCCGTAGATCTCGCACATAGTTATAAACATCTTGTAGACTCTGTCCATGAACTCTCTAGCCAGGTTTTCACCGTACTCCTTTATTAGCCAGTGTACAATATTCTCAGGCTCCTCTCTGCCAATACTGCTCTTGTCAATTACCCCCTCAAGGAGAACCCCGTTTCTAATAATAACGATACTGTCGTGGGGGCAGTCTTCGTCGAGGCACCTTAATATGGAGGCTTTTCCTATACTCGCCATTTTCTTGTAATTGAAGTCTCTTGGTAGGAACAGCGAAAAGATCTGCTTACCCGTCCAGTACTCTCTAGGCTTAAGTATAGCTGGCTCTGGGAGAACGCCTTTGTAGCCTGCGGAGGCGAGTAGTCGCGCGACCTTGTCCTTAGTTAGGAGTGTCGATTTAACTGTTAATAAGTAAGCACCGCTAATGTAGTCTTGTAGCCCACCTATTATGGGGCCGCCGTATCTTGGTGTTAGTATGTGTTTCTCGACGAGCATTAAGAGTCTTGCTTCGGCGCGCGCCTCTTCACTCTGAGGAACGTGCAAGTTCATCTCGTCTCCGTCAAAGTCAGCGTTATACGGTGGGCACACTAGTAGGTTTAACCTGAAAGTCTTGTACGGGAGTACTCTGACAATGTGCGCCATTACTGAAATTCTGTGTAGTGATGGCTGTCTGTTAAAGAGGACCACGTCGCCATCTAGTAAGTGCCTCTCTACTATAAAGCCCGGCTCTAGCGACTCGGCGGCGGCTTTCCTGTCGTGGTACTTTAAGTTAATTTTCTTTCCATCGGGTCTAACTATGTGAACAGCGCCAGGCCACTTGTCGGGGCCGTTGAGGACTAGTCTGCGGAGGAACTCGATATTCCACGGTGTTACTCGCTCTGGCACAGTCAGCTTCTTTGCTATTTCCTCTGGAACTCCTACTTCGTTTATACTCAAATTGGGGTCTGGGCTTATTACTGTTCTAGCAGAGTAATCAACACGCTTACCTCTCAAGTTACCTCTGAATCTGCCCTCTTTACCCTTAAGCCTCTGCGCTAGGCCTTTTAGGGGTTTACCGCTTCTGTGCCTAGCCACTGGTACACCTGATACCTCGTTGTCGAAGTAAGTAGTGACGTGGTATTGAAGCAGTTCCCACTCCTCCTCGATAATAGCTTCGGGAGCGCCGCTCTCTATGTGCTCTTTGAGCCTGATATTAGTCCTCACTATGTCTACGAGTTTGTGTGTTAGGTCGTCTTCGCTCCTCATGCCGGTTTCCAGTATTACAGACGGTCTCACCTGCCTGGGTGGTATGGGGAGTACGGTTAACACCATCCACTCTGGTCTCGCGTCTTTGGGGTCGCCTCCTAGGAGCCTCACGTCGTCATCGGGTATTTTCTCTAGGTGCTTTCTCACTTCGCTCGGCGTGACTTTTCTCAAGCCGGTTTCTGTCTTAACGTAGAATGTGTGCGGCTTTTCGAGCTTGTACTCTAGGGACTGCGCTCCGCAGTGTGGACACGTAGTAGTGCTGGCAGCTTTCTTTCTAATGTACTCGTGTAGTCTCTTCTTGAGGTATGTGAGTTTTAGATTTTCGAGGTCTTCGAGAAGCTTCAGTAACTCGACTCTTTCACTTTCAGGTATCTTTATTCTCCCGCAGTTACTACAAGTAGCCTTCAGGTACATTAAAATGTACTTAGCGAAAGCCACGTGTATAACAGGCTTTGCGAGCTCTAAGTGCCCAAAGTGCCCTACACAATTTTCTCTGCTGTTTCCGCAGACAGGGCACTTTTCAAGAGGCTCCATCGCACCCATACGCCTGTCCATTAAGCCTCCGTCTATTGGTGCCCCGTCGGTGTCAAACACGTTAGCTGTTACAATAGTTGTAACGCTCATTTTCCGTATCTCGTCGGGTGAGAGTATTCCGAATTTTATCTTAGAAACTCTAGTAGTCGGGAATCCACTAGCTCTAAGCACAGTCTTCACCTAGCTCCTAATTCCTCAACTACTAATCTGGGCCTAATACCCATACTCATAAGCTCCTGGATGAGTAGTTTAAACGCGTATGTCACTTCGACGGGTTTTAGTGTAGCCTTATCTTTATGTATTGGGCACATAAGCCTGTCCCTATTTACGTCGTAGTAGCCTATCATGCCGCACTCTTCGCACACGTATATAACTACGCGGTCACTGCGCTCTCTCATAGTTTCTCTCAGCACAATTGAGGAGCCGTGCCCAATGAGACAGTCAACTTCCATTTCACCCCATCTCAGTCCGCCCTCTCTTGAGCGTCCCTGTGTGGGCTGCCTTGTTAGGATCTGAACTGGCCCTCTCGCTCTTGCGTGTATTTTATCGCTCACCATGTGGTGTAGTTTCTGGTAGTATACAATGCCGATGAATATTGGCGTCTCAATCATCTCTCCTGTTCTCCCATCGTACATTACCTCCTCGCCTGTAGGTGAGAATCCATAGCGCTTTAAGACCAGCCTCAAGTTGTTTATGTCCTCTTTGAAGAACGGTGTTGCGTCAACTAACTCGCCCCGCAGAGCGGCGGCTTTGCCAGCTATGCTTTCAAGCAACTGTCCCACAGTCATTCTGCTCGGAAACGCGTGTGGGTTAATTATGAGATCTGGAGTTATACCATCCTCCGTGAAGGGCATGTCGTATTGTGGGATCAAGAGTCCTACTACTCCCTTCTGCCCGTGTCTAGAAGCGAACTTGTCTCCCAGTTCTGGGATTCTGAGGTCTCTTACTCTAACTTTTATTAGCCTATTGCCCTCGCTGTCCGTGGTGATCACTACTACGTCTACTACTCCCTTCTCACCGTGTCTAACAGTCACACTAGCATCATTTTTAACTAGACTACTCGCACCCTCGTACTCGGCTACTTGGAACCTAGAGGGACTAATCTTCCCAATAAGAACCTCTCCGCCAACTACTTCTGTCTCGGGGGCCACAATGCCGTCTTCTTCGAGTTTGTCGTAGGCTCTAAGCCCCTTGTAGTTTCTAATACCGGGCGGCGGCTTAGTGATTTCGTCTTGAATACCACCCGGGTATTTCTTCTCTACTGTAGAGTAAAGCCTGAAGAACGTTGATCTAGCAAGTCCTCTCTCAACACTGCTCTTGTTTAGGATTACTGCGTCTTCCATGTTGTACCCGGTGAACGAGTAAATAGCTACAACCATGTTCTGCCCAGCGGCTCTCTCATTGTACCCTATGATCTCTATTGCTCTGGTCTGGACGAGTGGTTTCTGTGGATAGTGTAGTAGGTGCCCGCGCGTGTCTACTCTGCGCTGGAAGTTAGCTGTGGCGAGGCCTAGCGCCTGTTTAGCCATAGCGGCCTGGTACATGTTTCTTGGACTCTGGTTGTGCTCAGCATACGGTATGATCGACGCTGTGATCCCGAGAATTCCGGGTATCCAGAGCTCTAAGTGAGTGTGCTCCTCTGTGACCTGATCTGGTGTTAGCGCGATGTAAGTGTTCTCCTCCTCATCTGGGTCAATGTACTCTATAATGCCCATTCTTACGAGGTCGTCGAATGTCAGCTCGCCTCTCTCAATCCTCTTGACAATTTCTTTTGTTAATTTAGGCTTACCGTTCTCTACGACTATTAGTGGCCTCCTAATGCGCCCAGCATCCGTGTTGACTACGACATCGTCTATATACTCGGTCTTAATGTGAGCGACATTCACTTCGTGACTGATCTGCCCTCTCCTCCTCAACTCTCTAATAGTCTTAGCGAGCTTCTCGCCGTTTGGATGATAGCCTATTAACTTGCCGTTTAGGAATACTCTACTCCAGCCCTTGAACTTTTCTTCTACGGGCTCTCCTCTGCTAATGAGCTCTGCAACGAGATCTAAGTAGCCCTTCTTAACTCTCCCCTTCACTTTCCTAGTAACTATAGGTAGAACACCCAGCTCGTATAGTAACTCCTCGATCTCTCTGTCGTCTATGCCTACACTAACATTAACCATGAGGGCTAAGTTCTTCACTAGTCCAATGTTAGTGCCTTCTGGCGTCTCTACTGGGCAGATTCTACCCCACTGTGTTCCGTGGAGCTCTCTAGCCTCGAAGTGTGGTTGTGTTCTAGCTAGTGGAGAGACCACTCTTCTCAAGTGGCTAAGAGTGCTGAGCATGTTTGTCCTGTCTAGTAGCTGACTTGCACCCGTTCTACCACCAGGCCAGTTACCAGTGGCCATTGCACTGAGAATCTTGTCTGTTATAGCAGTGTGCTTAAACGCGGTCTTCAACTCGGCTCTCTTGCTCTTAGAGATTTGCCTCTCGAGCTCTTCCCGCAGATCTCTAATAAACGATATTAAAGCAGTCCTAATTAGAGTTGCCAGGAGGTCGCCGGCCAGTTTGAGCCTCTTATTTCTATAGTGGTCTTTATCATCTGGTTTTCTAAAGCCACGTTTAAGCTCAATTATTCTGGCGATCATCTGCCCTATAAACACGGCCTTCATAAGTCTGGTCTCTCTGCTCGAGTCTGTACCTATGTGTGGTAGTAGTCTCTCGTCAAGGAGCCTCTGAGCCCTGGCTATTCTCTCTTCTCTAGGTCTACCAATAGCGAATCTCGAGCCAATATAGTCTAGAGCGGCCTCTACAACCTGCTTCCTATACTCTTCTACGGCTTTTTTAACCTCCTCTTCAGAGGCTTCTGGGGGCACTTCTAACTTTGGTAGAATCTGCTCTGCCTGGACTATTGAGGGCATTAATTCGTAGTGGAATGAGGGATCTGGGCTCACGGCGTAGAAGATCTCAGGAGTGTAGAGCCCTAGTGCAATCATGAGTATAACAGCGGGTATCTTGTGACCCTGGAAGTTAGCGTAGAATATGCCGTCTTTCTTGAGGTCTATTATTAGTTGCGAGCGCCTTCCACGAGCGGCACTAATAACCTTTGCTGTGTGCGTGACGCCGGCGCCTTCTTGCCCGTAGTCTACTATAATAGTATTACTAGCGAGGTCTTCCTGCGCGACGAGGACTCTCTCGCTTCCATTAATAATAAAGTAGCCGCCGGGGTCTTTCGGGTCCTCTCCGATTTCGATTAGCTCCTCGGGGCTCATTTTGCTTAGTGGGTCTATATCTGATTTCAGCATTACCGGTAAGTCCATTAATTTCAGCTCGATCTCACGTGTGGACACCTCGCCCTCGAGCCTCGCAGTGACGTAGACTGGAACCATGTACGTTAAGTTCCTGATTCTACACTCGAGCGGCGTCTTGTAGCTCGCTGTGCCATCTACATCGACCCACTGAGGTTTAGGCCCTATTCTCAGCTTCTCAATGACGAGTTTCGTGCTCCCCGTTATTGGTATCTCTCTGAACTCTGATATTATTGCTGGCAGTATTTCCTTTACGAATCTGTTATAGCTGTCGAGGTGCTGTCTGACGAGTCCTTTTTCCTCGAGGTACTTACGCGCAACAATCCAGAGGTCCTCTATTGTTAGAGTCTCATTGGAGCTCAAGACTTCTTAGTCACCTCGGGGACTACGTATCTATAAGCAATAGATAAGCCCGCGGTGGGGCTCTTCCTGATAATCCTAACAATGTCTCCTGGTTTGGCACCAATAGCCCTCACAACTGGGTCGTTTGCAGATATCCACGGGAGTTGCCAGGGCTCGACACCCAGCTCTTTTAGTATTTTGCGAGCCTCCTCGGGGGAGAGTACTTCGTGCTTAGGTACTAACTCGTGCTCTAGAATGTTTATTTTCTCACTCATTTAAGCGCGACACCCATGAGGGGAATATTCTAGCGCCTACTAATAAACTGGTGTAGAGGTTTTTAAATAGCGATTCGCGGGGAGGTTACCTAGTCACTAGGAGTTCTAGTAGTCGGGAGTAGTAGTGTGGAGTTGGTGAGTGTGGACCGGCCGGGATTTGAACCCGGGACCTCCCGGACTTTGGCGCGCAGATGCCAACCGGGCGCTCTTCCAGGCTGAGCTACCGGCCCGTCTCCGAGTCTATCTAAATTACTTGTCCGGGTTTTAAAGCGATTTCTCCGGGAATATGTGTTTGTGAGGTTTAATTGTAGCGCTAAGGCAGGGTTTTGATTCATGTCTGATAGTTTTGACTTAGTCGAGGAAATACTGAGAAGGCGCGGTCTTGTCTCGAGAATTTTTGCTAATAGAGAGGTGCTACACCCAGACTACATACCCGAAACTCTCCCTCACAGAGAGAGGGAAATAGCTAAGCTGGCGGAGATTCTCGTTATTTCAGCTAAGGGTGAGAGGCCTAGTAACGTGTTTCTGTACGGGCTCACAGGCACTGGTAAAACAGCTGTTGCTAAGTACGTCGTTAAAAGACTAGTAGAGAAGGCCTCTACATACGGTGTAAAGCTCAACTACGCCTACGTTAATACTAGAAAAGTCGACACGGCTTACAAAGTTCTAGCATCAATAGCTTCTAGTTTAGGACTCCGCGTACCCCACACAGGACTCGCCGTTAGTGAAGTGTACAGACGCTACGTGAGCGCTCTCGACAGCTGGGGCGGTTTGCACATTGTGATACTAGACGAAATAGACTTCTTCGTCAAGAAGAACGGTGACGACGTGCTGTACAAGCTCCTCCGCGTGAACGAGGACTTAGCGAGCGCGCGTGTATCTGTTATAGGCATTACAAATGATCTAAACTTCGTAGAGGGCCTCGACCCGAGAGTGAGATCTAGTCTGGGCGAAGAGGAAATAGTCTTCCAGCCGTACAACGCAGACCAGTTATTCACGATTCTAAAGCAGCGAGCCGAACTAGCGTTTAAACCTGGAGTTATAGATGACAGCGTGATCTCGTACTGCGCAGCCCTCGCCGCCAGAGAGCACGGTGATGCGAGAAGAGCTCTAGACCTACTCAGAGTCTCGGGTGAAATAGCTGAGAGAGAAGGCGCGGAGAGAGTTACCATTGACCACGTGAAAAGAGCCTCTCTCGAGCTCGAAGAGAACAGGATACACCAGATCGTCATCTCCCTACCCCTACACCAGAAACTAGTGCTCAGGTCTATACTCGAACTAGTCTTGTCTAAGGGTCAGGCGACAACGGGCGAAGTGTACGCTAAGTACACAGAGAGAGCCAAATCACACTCCCTTGAGCCACTAACTATGAGGAGAGTTAGCGAGATAATTTCTCAGCTAGACATGATGGGACTCGTATTCGCAGAGGTTGTAAATCGAGGGAGGTATGGCGTGACTAAACTAATAAGAGTTAAGGAAGACCTAATACCAGTTATTGAGAGGGCTCTTCGGGACGTGGATTGAGTGTAGTAGTCGAGGCGTACGATGACGGGTTTTTCCCGCACTACTTCAAGGCCCGTAGAGGTCACACGTACTTAGTCGGCGTCGAAGTAGAGGGGGCCTCCCACATTCGTAGAGTAGCATGTGGGCTTGTTAGAATTGACGGGAGAGACGTCACTAAGACTATTGTGAACATGTCTAGGAGTATGCGCGGTAGCGTAGTAATGCTCGACGGCGTGATCTACGCGGGCTTCGACGTAGTAGACCCCCACGAACTGTACAGTCAAACCGGCAAAGGCGTACTCGTAATTCAGCTCTA
>JAJHQY010000013.1 GCA_020833085.1 Desulfurococcaceae archaeon | reverse complement strand
TAATACCACTAAGCCCTACTGCGAGCACAAGTATTAGCGCGCACAGAGAGGCCTTCGCGGTCACATCACGTAGTTTAACTACTCTGTCGACTACTAGTAGTCCCAGTAGTAGTAAAATAGCGAGTAGCGAGAAGAAGTACTCGTAGCTAGAGGCGCTGAAGAGTAGTCGAATAGCTGTTATTGCGATATAGTATCCTGCAACCGCTTTTTCTAACGCACTCAACTCCTCTCTAGTGAATTTCACTAGTAAGTACACTCCAAGTACTAGTGGCACAGCCCAGTGAGCTATGTACACAGCCGCTACTAGGCCTTGTATAATGCAACCAGCAGCGACGAGTTTACTACTGCCGTCTACGAGTCCCTTTATAGTCAAGAAGAGAGACGCTAGCACTAGTGGTGTTAGTAGCGAGAAGCCGTAGTAGTCTAGGAGAGATGGCTGTAGAATACAGGGAGTGAAGGCGTAGAGTAGAGACGCTATTACAGGGGCGTATTCGCCTCCCACCAGTACTCTAGCGAGCAGGTACACTAGTACTACTCCTACAGCTGTGAGCAGATAAGCTACGAGTTCACTCGGAATGATTCTCGAAGCAATCCACAGAATACTAAGTAGGGGGGAGCACTGCTCAGTTGAGTAGTTGATGTCGTGACACAGCTCAGCTGGACTGCTCGCCGAGAGAGCTACTAGTAGTGGGTGTAGGCGACTGTAGTAATCGCGTAGAATAATCACCGAGGTAGCTGTGTGGACAACTAAAACTAGGACAAGTAACCAGAGCTCTTTAAACGCCACGAATATGTTCTTCTCACGTACTTGCACGAAGAGCACACCTCCGGCTAAGCTAGTTATGAGGCGCACGAGTATATAAATTACAGTAGAGACTTACACACTCTAAAGGTGCTGTGTCGTGGCTAGTACTAGTAGGAGTAGAGGAGAGTTCGTGGTAAAGCTCATCGAGTACGGTGTAGTGACGCACTCGCTACACAGTTTGCTCTCCCTTGTAACTATTGTAGTGTGCTTCGCGCTGACCTCGGGTATACCCGTGTACAGTACTCCCGGAGAGCCTGTTGCCCTGGGCAAGATCACAGCACTATCTATATTACTGTTACTTGGCGTCGCTCTAGCCGAGATCCTCTGGCGACTAGGGCGCGCAGCGCAGGTCAAGACTAAGAGGAAAATCACCTCTACAACTGAGCACTCTAATAAAGTGCTAGTAGCAATACTAGTACTCGCAGTTATAGCTACGTGTTACCTCCTGATCTGCTTTTACAGGGCCTACTGAGTTGTAGCTTGCAGTGTTCTAGTAATTGGTTTTTCAATTACCCTGCCGCACTCGTACACACTCGCGACAATGAGCTCAGTAGTGGTGAGCTCGGCCACGTCTCCCCGTTTAAATCTCCTCTCTCCAATAGTACACGGCTTTGTAAACAGGTAGAGAATTCTATTAGCGTGTTTCACTGTGAAGGGGGAGAGAGTGTGCTTTTCAACTTCAACAAGCTTGAGCGCGGCGCTGATCACATCTTTGTCCACAGCGCTCTCCATCGCGCCACTAAGAGTCTTCGACTTTAGAATTCTTATTTCCGCATATTTCTCTAAGTCAGTTAGAAGTCTCCTGAGAATTCCCTGAAGGACTTCGAGACCCACATCGTCGAGCTCGTGAATGCGCATTAAAGCCCTGCACACGCGCTCTTCTATTTCAGAGTATTTCTGTTGCGAGAGAGGAGTGAGCTTTACTGTACTGAGCTCTTCTCTTATGAGTCTTAAAAGCGCCTCGCTCACGTCTTAACTCCTATATCACTCACATCTACTGGCGTGGCAATATTTTTAACTACGAGATACACACCTAAATAAGCCTCTACTTTAATAACCTCGCCTCTAACAAGACTCAGTTTCTCGTCGAGCACTTCGAGATTAGCCGTAATAGTGGGCTTTATCTTCACAGTTCCAGTGAATGGTGAGAAGTCCCTGTACGACATGTTTTCAATATCGCTGTTTAAGTCTAGACTAGTTACTCTCAAACCGGCTTTCATGTTTAAACTATAGTTAAACCTTGAGAGCCTCGAAGTATCCATAGTGACGGCTTTGTCTATACTAATGCACTCATCTCTGAGAATAGCGTCGAGGTCTTCTACTCTGACTAAGTAGACGCCTCTCAAGCCGTAGGCTCTCTCCTTGAACACCGCGACGTTTCTCCTTAACGCTTCTTCGAGCACGCGCTTTCTCAACCCACTCTCAGTAGAGCCGAAAACAGCCATTCCCTTTATTGAGGGGAATACTCTGTCTACCCTCAGATCCTCACAGGAGACGTAACTGGCTATGTGCCTCCGCTCGTCACGAGTAAGCATAAGCGCCTTTTCATCAGACACTTTGACGTGAAAACCCCTATTACCAGAGAAGAAGACTCTTATCTCTTTAAAGCCTAGCTCGTCGTGGAGAATTTCTACTAGCTTTAAGGCGTCTCTCCACGCTCTCTTAATACAACTCCATGGTACATTGCTGTACTCGAGCGGCTTTGAGCCATCACTACAGGTCTCAACACCCTCAGCAACTACCTCTCCACTACTACACACGCCGACTTTCACAGCACACTCAGGGTACTTGTCGGCGTCGATGTCGAAGAGTAGCTCAGAGCCCTCCCACACCTTGTCCTCCATTAACTGAGCTGAGGGATTAGAGTAGAGCGCTGAGGAGTAGTAGAGGTGTAGTGGAGTCTTAATGTTCAGTATGTAGTTGTACAGCTGGTCCATGTAGGGGAACGCTAAGTGCCTTATGTAGACTCCGTCCTCGAGGCTCTCAAGAGCTATTTCTCGCTTGTGGAGATTCGGAGGCTCTTCTAGAGGCTTCTTTCCGTAGTACTCTCTTATAATGGTCTTTAGAAATCTCAGTCTACTAGTCTGTTCTGGGCGCGACATAGAATTCTAGTTTCCCCCCATAGGGAAGCTCGTATGTGAGTCTCAGTGGAGTCTCTACTCCAAGCCCAATACTCAAGACCTCCGCCGCCGCCTGGGCAGCCGCCGATATGTCGACTAGGTATCCAACCGTATACTTAGACCTCGCCTCGCCACTAGACTCGTACTCTATGAGCGCGCCAGAAGCCGCGCTGAGCTCTATTTCCGCCTCTGCAATCTCGCCCTGAGCCCTCAAGTAGAGTACTCCGGAATTAACTGGAGAGTAGAATTCTACTGCGTCGCTCACGGGCTCCAGCTCTCTAATCACGTCCTTAAACATCTTAGGCATAATTTTACACTTAAAGGTCTCTTCAAAACTTATCTCTGGAATCTCCTGTACTGAGAGCTCTATTCCGGGAATTCTAAAACTCCTAGAGCCCTTACCCTCAAAAACTATTTTCAAGTGCCCCCCTGGAATAGGCTCGAGGACTAGCTCGTCTCCCTTCCTCGCGCGCCTCAGTATCTTAGCTAGCTCTTCCATATTCGCGCCAATAGTTATCTCCCTCTCCACTTCAAATACCGAGAAGGCCTGTCTCGGAATGTAGAAGTCTACTAAGACTACTGCTGAGGGGTCCATAGCTTTGAGTCTAAGCCCCTCTTCTGTAATCCTGAAGCTGGCCTCCTCAATGATCTTTGAAATAGCTGAGATAGCGTACTTCCATATAGTAGCCTCTCTAAAACTAAGCTTCAAAATTCACCACCACAAGAGTGTATAGTGCACTAGAAGATTTAAAAGGAAACTCCGGTACTAGCAACTCTCGTGGTGTGCTGACGTGGAAGTGAGAGTTATATCGAAGACTGATAGAGAGCTGGTGCTAGAGATCACTGGAGAAGACCACACTCTGGGAAACATGTTAATGAAAGAGGCGCTGAGACACCCCGCTGTAGAGTACGCTGCGTACAGAATACCACACCCACTTAGAGACGTGATGGAGTTTGTGCTAATTACTAAAGAGGGGGTAAAGCCCTCTGCCGTCCTCGTAGAGGTTATAAGTAGACTAAAGAGCGAAATAGCCGAGTTTAAGAGAATTATTGAAGAGGTCTTAGAGTGAAGAGAGAGAGTAGAGTCCTCGCTTACGGCCTACTAGGAGACTATATTGTACTAGCAACTTACAGAGCTAACTTCCTCGAAGAGCTCTATATTACTCGACAGGCACTTATTGACCTTGAAGTGTACTTGAGGGATAAAATCAGGACGTACAGCGAAGTCACGTACACCGTGCCGTGCACAGAGAGCAAGTACAGCGCCAGATTCAAGTCTTTTAGAGTAGTTGAGGGAGGTGATTCACTACTCTACGCGAGTGAGTACTGTAAAATAGTACTACTCGTCCTCTGCCTACTTGAGGCGAGTAGTCTAAGGCTCTCTACGAGTGGTTTTTTAATAAGTGACCTAGAGAGGTGTCTAATTAAGGGTGTAACTCAGTGACGGCGTTTTGCCCTAAGTGCGGAGGCCTCTTAAAGCCGAAGCGAGAAGGGGGCAAAGTGTACTTAGTCTGCTCTAGGTGTAATTACCGCGTAGAGTCCCCGCAGCGGTCTCTTACAGTGACTTCTAAAATCGAGCACAGCGCTAAGGAGAAGACCATTGTAGTTGAAGAGAGAGAACTCAACTTACCCGTAACTAGAGACGTGGTCTGCAAGCGCTGTGGGCACAACGAGGCTTACTACTGGGTTATACAGACCCGCGCTGCCGACGAGCCTCCAACGAGATTTTACAAGTGCGTGAAGTGCGGCTATACGTGGCGTGAATACGAGTAGCGCGCTCAACTACTACCCTGTTGTTTAAAATTCTTGTAGAATTTATCTAGGGCGCTCCTCCACTCTAATTTAACGACTACTCTGCCATCCTCCTCGACGTCTACTAGCCCGAGGCTACGCGAGATCTCGATGACTTCTTCAACGGGCAGTCCAGTTAGAACTACACACGCTACTAAGTAGTACCTTGTCGAGGTGTTTTTAGAGATCTTAGCTAGTGAAGTATTGTTCTCGGCTACTAACTCGGCAAGCCTAGTTATCTCTTCAAAAGACATGTCTGAGAGAATCGCGTTTTCCCCTCTCACAAACACAGCTTCGCGTCCAAGCCGCTTAATGATCTCAACTAGAAGCCCCGGCGGGAAGGTCTTCCTAATAGTTTGGTTGATGAGCTCTACACTACACTTCTTCAAGCCTTTACGCGTTGAGAGAGCCTCTTTGAGGGACTTTAGAACTCTCCTAATCTCCAGCCACGCGGACTTAACGTCTGTCTCGTAGCCGTACATCTCTATGAAGAGGCCTTTACTAGTAAAGGAGAACTCTGCGTGACTCAGTGGAGGGAGCCTGTCTTTGACGAGCTCGTAGAGCTTAGAACACTCCTCCTCTCTACAGGGTACAAAAAACCTCCTCTTGACGAGCGGCACTTGTTCACCTCAAGTAGTTGTTAGTATGTAGCCTCCACTAGCCACCTTTCTCTTTTCCACTCTTCCACAGTTTTTACAGACGAGGACACCGCTACTAGTTAAGTACAGCTCCTCACCACAAGAGCCGCAGTAAGCGTGAATTACTCCTAGTTGAGGCTCTTTGATTGTGAGTAGGTACGGTGGCGTGTTATTCATTACTCTCGCCCTGATAATGTCGCTGGGTCTCACGTAGTCTTGTATGTCCGCGACGTACTCGCTCGCGATCTGAGATACGTGTAACAGGCCAATAGCGTTCGCCCGGGCGTTATTGGCTCTGTATATCTTCACAACTGCTACGTCTTCGTGCACGTCGTAAACCCAGCCCTCTACAATTACGCCTTGTCGTAGTGTTAGCTCTCTTCTAGTTAGAGGCTTCACGCTAACTGTTTTCTTAAATCTGTTGTGGAAGACTACTCCAACAACCTGTGACCTCAAGTAGCCCTTACCATCACTACTCACAAACTCGCCGGGAAGCGCTTCCTCCTCGACGCAAATAGCCTCTCCCGGCACTACAAAGCTCGTAGAGCCTCACCCTCTCTTCTCGCTAGTATTGTGAATATTGCTTTAAATCTATGAACTCTCCGCCTGTGTCTATAATATAGCATTGGGATTTCAAAGTCTACTATCTCAGCGTACTCCAGCTCTAAGTTCAACGCCTCGCTAAGCTTCTTCAAAATGTTGTAGAAGCCCTGAGAGTACTTGTGAATACTGTACACTTTCTTCGCGCTTTGCAGAGCTGAGAGTAGAAATTTCACGTCTAGCCCCCTATTGCTCTTTACGACGCCAAAAGGAGGGTTCATCACGACTAAATCTACATTTCTGAGCCGCATTCTCGTCGCGTCTCCAACTACAAATATTATTCTACTACTCAGCTGAGAGTAGTGCTGAAGGGCTAGTAGAGCCCCCAGTTTAACCATGTTCTCGTCTATCTCCACGCAGACTGCGCGAGAAGCCCCTACTATTAGAGAGGCCACTGCTATCCTTCCATCACCACAACCATAATCAGCTACAGTGCGACCACTCGTGTCGCCTTTGAGAGCACTAAGCCACAAGATGTGGGCCACGAGACGTGTGGGAGTGGGGTACTGCTCGAGCTCTCTCCTAAAGACTCTTCTCTCCGCCTCGTAGACAGCTAGGGCTTTTTCGAGCTCTGCTTTACTGCTGACTAGCGTCAAGTAGGTCGTCACCACGGGTAAATGTACTTCTCACCCCCCCTCGCGAGCATTATAAATTCTCCTGGTGTTAAGACCGGCTTGTAGAACTCTGCGAGGTCGTCTATTGGGAGTCTCGGGCAACTTGTCACAACGTAGAGGTCCAGCCCCAGTGCGTTGTCAATAGCCGCGAGCCTCTCGAGCGTAGTGTAACTCGAAGTAATCTTGTATACTCTGAACCCAGCCCTCCTGGCTAGCGCCTCCACGAGCTCCACTAGCGCCCCCCTGTACTGTCCTGGCCTGCCACCAATAACTACTCCTAACCGCCCACCCCACGCCTCTCTGGCTTTTAGCAGTACGTAAAACCTCTTCTTCAAAACCCTATCCGCCTCTTCCCGCGCTGACCACACACGCTGAGAGTAGGGGTCTACGACTAAGATGCGCTTTTTAGAGACGAGGCCCAGTCCAAGTGGGTGAAAAACCCCGCCGGAGACAACTACGTGAGCGTCTACGCTCCCCTCTAGGGCTACTACCGGGCTATAGTAGCACCCCAGTAGGGGTACTAGCACCTCGTGTACAGTCAGCCCCTTCTCCTCTAGGTAGCGCGCTACTTGCCTCCTCTGCAAGCTCTCAACGAGAGTAGAGGATACAGTAACTCTCTCTGCATTGCTCTCCACTAGGAGCCTGTAGAGAGTACTCAGCACCCCACTACTCAGCTCAATAGTGTAGTAAACGGGAACGTAGACCACAGTCAGCCGGCTGTGTCCAGCTGGCTCGCGTAGAGTGTACTCCTCGTGACCTATGTGCACTATCACGTCTACTCCTACTTCTCTAGCCTCTTCAAGGGGGATATCACACGAGCCGTAACCGGGCTCGCTCGAGTAGAAGACCTCGACGCCCAGATCTCTCAGCGCGTTCGCGACGCAATTGTAAAGAGGCTTTAATCCATTAGGAGCGTGGAGGAGAACTCTACGGGCTTTTAGAGTTCTAAGTTTCTCTAGCGCGCCGTCTAGTCTAATAGAGTAGAGCTCACATATGTCACTAGTACTCAAAACTACTGCTCCTCAACTAGATAGAGGAGGGCAGACCCGGTTTTAGTGGCTTAACGACTATTCTCACTGGTAGTGGTAGTTTTGACGCCGCTATTTTGAGAGCCTCTTTAGCTACTGCTACGTGGTCTTTAAAGACCCTCACGAACAAGACTACTTGACCCGGGTACACTCTCGCCGCTGTTCCAATCGGCTTTCCAAACGCGAGCCTCATACCCTCCTGTAGCCTGTCAGCTCCAGCAAAAGCTAGCATCTTGTTTTCTCTCAGAACGTGGTGTGGGTAGACGTTTACTCTCAGGAAGAAATTGTTCTCTCCGAGTTTAGTAGAGAGCCTCTTTAAAGCCATTACGCGCGCCGCCTCGAGAGCGTTGTGCCTAATCTGCCCCGCTTCCTCCACGACTAGTGCTACTTCGTAATCGTAGTCTTTCTTAATATCACCCATCTCGAACTTAGAGATCTTTGGTGGCGGAATGCCTGGAATGTACTCTTTTCTAGTGTAAGGCGGGCCGCTAAAGTGCGTGTAGCACCTTGCTGGTCTGAGAGGCATTACTAACCACCACACCTAGACACTACGAGATGTCTAACTAGTTTTAAAATCTTACTACTCAAATGGCGTCAACTAGTAGAAGCTTTATAGGGGCTCTACAAGAGTAGAGTTAAGTGGAGCGGGGGTGCCCGAGCCTGGCAAAGGGGGCGGACTCAAGATCCGCTGGCGTAGGCCTGCGTGGGTTCAAATCCCACCCCCCGCACAAACTACTCAGCTATCAACTCCGCGCATTAGAGGCGAAAATGTAGACGTTAATCCTTAAAGGTCGATTACTCGTCTACGAGTATGAGAGGGGTGCTTACTAGTGGTCTTCGAGGGCCTGAAGAGCGCGCTGGCTAATTTCTTAAAGAGAGAAAAATACGAAGACGCCGTCAACGAGTTTATTAGAGAAATGCAGAAAGAGCTCTTAAAGTCAGATGTCAACGTTAAACTCGTAGTAGAGATCACTAGTAGAATTAAGCAGAGAGCTCTCGAGGAGAAGCCGCCGCCAGGCGTCCCCAAGAGGCACTGGTTTATAACTATAGTCTACGAAGAGCTCGTTAAGCTCCTCGGTGGAGAGAAGAAGCCTCCTCTAAAACCAACTAAGAGGCCGTGGGTAATACTGCTCGTGGGACTCCAGGGGAGCGGGAAGACGACTACAGCGGCTAAGATAGCGAACTTCTACAAGTACGAGGGGTATAAAGTAGGCCTCGTAGCCGCCGACACGTACAGACCCGCCGCGTACGATCAACTCAAACAACTAGGAGAGAAAATAGGTGTGCCTGTTTACGGAGATCCCGAGTGTAAGGACGCTGTTAAAATAGCTATTGAGGGCGTTAAGTTCTTCGTTGAGAGGGGCTTTGACATAGTGATAATAGACACTGCGGGGAGGCACCACAAAGAAGACGCTCTACTCGAGGAGATGAAGCAGATCTACGAGAAGGTCAAGCCAGACGAGATTATGCTCGTACTAGACGCGTCTACTGGGCAGCAAGCCTACACTATCGCCAAGAAGTTCCACGAGGCTACTCCAATAGGCTCAATAGTCATAACTAAGCTAGACGGAACTGCGCGCGGTGGCGGAGCACTCTCAGCTGTAGCCGCTACTGGTGCCACTATTAAGTTCATTGGAACAGGCGAGAAGGTAGACGAACTAGAGCCCTTCAACCCCTCGAGATTTGTTGCGAGAATACTAGGTCTAGGAGACATTGAGAGCCTTGTGGAGTCTGTTAGAAAAGCACAAGTCGAGTTCACAGAGAGAGACCTCGAGGACATGTTGTCTGGTAAAATTAACATGAGGCTAATATACAAGCAACTAGTTAACTTGAAGAAACTAGGTCCTTTACGCAAAATCCTACAGATGATTCCGGGACTCGGCGTGAAGATACCACTTGAAATCGACAGTAGAGAGCTCGAAAAGAAACTAGAGAAGTGGATTGCAATAATTAACTCCATGACTTACGAGGAGCTCGATAATCCAGAAATAATTGACAAGTCCAGAATGAGAAGAATAGCTCGCGGAGCTGGTGTTGAAGTCGAAGACGTTAGAGAGCTACTGAAGCAGTACGAGCTATTAAAGAAGCTCGCTAAGAGGATTAGAAAGTCTGATCTAAAGAAGCTCGAGAGCCTAGGAGTAGACTTATCTAAGCTCAGGGAGTTAATGAAGTAAAGCTCAGTACGTGATTTGCCGTGAACTTCTACGACGATGTACTCGGGAGAGCAGAGAGAATACTAGTTAAATACCCACTCTGCGATGCGTGCTTAGGCAGGCTCTTCGCTAGACTAGGGCTCGGAGTTAGTAATGCTGAGCGGGGACGCGCTCTCAAAACCCTCCTCGCAATGAAATTGCATGTACAGTACGCTAGAGGTGAGATTAGTAAAGAGTACTTCGAGAGAGTTGCCGCCAACGCTGGGTCAGCTGTAGCAACTACGTATAAGAAGCTATTTAACTCAGAGTTGAGCGCTCACGAGTGCTACATGTGTAGAAACGCGCTAACCCCCCAGATGTACGAGCGCCTCGCCGAGGAGGCCATTAAAGAGCTAGAGAAGCTCCACGTGGCGTCTTTCCTAGTAGGCGTTACTCTAGACAAGGAGCTCGCAGGGCGCGAGTTACAGTTGCTCCTGGAGTGCGGACTTGAATACGCTGAGTCTCTTAAAAGAGAGATCAAGAGAGAGGTCGGAAAAATTATACGTGATAAGAGCGGGCTTAAACCCGACTTCGTAAATCCAGACGCCGTAGTCGTGATCTCGTTTAATAGCGAATTTACTAACTACAGTGTAAGCGTCGAGGTAAAACCACTACTGTTCTACGGGCGCTACTGGAAGCTCGGAAGGAGGATATCTCAGACACCGTGGTACACTCTCAGTGGAGTTAAGAAGTACCCGCTGAGTGTGCAAGAGTCCGTCGAGAACGCTGTGAAAAGTCTCTTTAACGCGAGTAAAGTGGTAATTCACGCGGCTGGCCGCGAAGACGTAGATGCTAGAATGATTGGCTCGGGTCGACCACTAGTAATTGAAGTGAAATCTCCGCTCAAGAGGAGCACTAGCATTGAGGAGCTGCGTGAATACGTGGCTCTACACAGTAGAGGCCCCGTAAAACTCGCTATTGAGGGCCCTGCACCTAGAAGGGCCGTTGCTCTACTTAAAGAGCTCTCTAAGAGAGCTAGTAAAGTCTA
>JAJHQY010000012.1 GCA_020833085.1 Desulfurococcaceae archaeon | reverse complement strand
TAGTAGATGTACTTGAAATACCTGGCTTGAAGCTGAGTGTAAACCCCGCTACTGGCCAGCCCAACTACCACATGCCTATAAAAGACCCCGTGAACTACCTGCTCTTCATTTCGAATTTGACTAGAACACTCGCCGAGATCAATCCAGAGAGAGCGGAGTGCTACTACTCTAACTACTTCAGGGTGCTCGGCGAAGTGTACACGTCTATACTAGTGCACAGAGGAGTATATAGTGGAGTAGCCGTTGTGGACACTCCGCACTCGCAGTACTACGTAGAGTGGGTGGGTTTTAGAGTAGCGTGGATTTTAAAGTACGAAGAGGAAGTGCCGGTTACCGTAGAGTCCCTCGAGAAGACGCGAGAACTGCTATCTAGTGGAGTAGTCAGAGTAGTTGTTGTAACAGAGGGTTTTCAAGGAGCAACTCAACTGGCGTCTGAAGCCAGAGAGCGCGGCATCCCCATTATAACTGTCCCCAGCCCCTACAGCGACACTAGTGTTCTGGACGGAATTCGCCTAGTAGTCAATCAGTTAGCTGAGCTGAGAGCGCTAGAGAGCTCAGAGGCGCCCAGTACTAGTAGCCCTAGAACTACAACTCTACAAGTAGTTGCACTAGTCTTTGTGAGCGGTGTTATGGTGGGTGCTGCCCTAGTTGAGCTACATAGGAGGTGGATTTCGTGGCGTTTAAAGCACTACTACTAGTAGTACTCTCCGCTCCGCTACTAGTGTCCTGTCTACTCTACGACTTCTACAGAGGCCTCGCCTACGTGGCCACAGCATTGGCTTTCAGCACTGTAAGCTTAATAGTGTACTACAGGAGACTAGAATTCCTAGTCGCGGAGAGCGTTCACAGCAGTTTACTAGCAGTTACAGTCGGCTACATTGCCGAGTACTTTACTGGAGTAAGTCTCTACTACTACGCTGTGCCGGCAGGCTTACTGGTCATCTACGCTACAATGGCACTTGAGAGTAGGGGGCTCCAGCCGGAGAAGGCTACTGCTATCACTACTTCGCTGACCCTAGTCCTCGCAGTCATGCTAGTACACTACGCTGTGACAAAAATCCCCGTGAAGTACTCTCTCTCGAGCCTACTGCTGGGAGACCCACTACTAATAAGTACTAGTGAAGCCGTCTTCGCAGTAGCCCTCTCAATTATAACTACTCTACTAGTGCTCTCGTCTCTCCGCAAAGTCCTCGTAGCGAGTATTGATGAGGTTTCAGCTCAACTAGCGGGTGTAAACGTGAACTTGTACAAGTGGCTATCCTATACACTAGTGGGAGTAGTCTCTACTGTCTTCTTGAGATTTGCCGGCTACATAGCCGAGCACGTAATGCTACTACTACCGGCTTCTGTAGCCGCGCTCTACTCTAGTAGCGCGAGAGAGCAGGCTATGCTGAGTCTGGCACTAGGTCTCTTCTCGGCTACTCTCGGCTTTACACTAGCAGTCGTACTTGGAGGTGTTCCAGCGGGCTACACTGGGTTAGTGCTCATTTTGCTTCTCGTGTTAAAATATACTAGGCTGGTGTAGCTAGTTGAAGAGGAGATTTGGTGTTAGCCTACCCGAGCCTGTGGCTAGTAGGCTAGATGAGCTAGCACTAACTACTAATAGCGACCGCTCTGCTATAGTCACAAAAGCCCTCGAGGAGTACCTTCACGACGACCTACACGACTACGGCGAGCACGTCTGCGCCGGCTTAATAATATCTATCAGCGAGAAGCCGGTTAGTGCTCGTAGCCTCGAGAGCAGTGGTGTGGTGAAAGCGCAGTTTACTGTGAAGTCTAGTGCGGGGTACGTGACTGTTCTGTACGTTGAGGGCCTCTACGGGCGCGTGAAGAGGTTGCGGCACGAGCTTTCTCGCAAGTGCCGCTTCACGAGGTATATTCCAATCTCCTGCGTCTACAGGGGAGAGTCCAGAAGTGGGCCTGCGTAGCTACGAGTTCTCTTTCAGCCCTGTACGCGGCTACTGGTTTACGTCGTTTCTCGTTGAGGAGTTGAGGAAGAGAAGTGGGTGTTTTCAAGTCACACTAGACCTCGGTCTCACCGTAGAGAGAGTCTGTGTTGAGAGTGGGCGAGTGGAAATTAGAGGCGAGTACTACGCGCTCAGCGACCTGGTTCCGAGCGAAGTCGACAGGGTTAGAATTGTAACAACTAGTGGAGAGGTGTATGACG
The DNA here is from genome assembly GCA_020833085.1 of Desulfurococcaceae archaeon. The sequence goes on along the minus strand of JAJHQY010000012.1, from coordinate 9,581 downwards.
TTGTCAAGTCGACTGAGCAGGGCTACTACAAGCTCAAGGCTATAGGGGCGGACAAGGCACCCACACTTGAAATTAACGGCATTCACATGCACAGAATTACGGGTATTGACCCGTGGAGAGACACGCTGCTAAAAGTCAGGGCTGCTGGAGTTTCACGTGGACACGTAGTCTTAGATACGTGTATGGGCCTCGGCTACACCGCCATAGCGTCGCTGCAGAGAGGTGCTAGCCTAGTCTACACTTTTGAAATAGACGAGAACGTAGTGTGGATAGCTCAGAGAAACCCCTGGAGCAGGGCATTAGAGTCGGGGGGTATTAAGAAGTTTCTGGGAGACGTCACAGACCTCATAACAGAGCTCTCCGAGGAGTTTTTTGACAGAGTTATTCACGACCCACCCCGCTTCTCTAAGAGTACTGGCAACCTCTACAGCTTAGAATTCTACAGAGAGCTCTACAGGGTGCTCAAGAAGCGCGGAGTGCTCTTTCACTACACGGGAGAACCCCGCCGGCACGGCTCTCCAAGTATACTCAAAGGCATTAAGAGGAGGCTTGAAGAAGCGGGCTTTAGAGTACTGCGTTTCGACGAGAACGCCCAGGGGTTTATTGCTGTTAAATTGTGAAGAGCACTAGTGCTTTAAGACTCTCTCAAGCCCCTATTCTCTAGAGAGGTGTGTCTCTCCTTGGAGCTAGTTGGCGTAGACATGGCGGTAGTAGAGAGAGTTGCGAGAGTACTGAGGCGCGGAGAACACCACCTCGAGAAGCTCGATGTTTACGACAAGAGGTTCTACCCTCCACCCAGCGAGGAGCCGGAGCTGACTGCGAGGTACTTCCTGGTAATGGTCGCAATGGATCACAGGCTCAGTAGACCCGGTAGACCCTACGAAGCGTGTCTTGAAGATGGGTGCTACAAGGGGTCAGACCTGCTCTACAGGCTCGGCATGGCGATGTACAGTGAGAACCCTGAGTTCTTCGCGCCGGAGAGGCTGGCCGAGACTACTGTTGAAGATGTCAAGAAGTGGCTCAGTGTCGGTAGCGCAGCGCCACCGGACCCCGAAGTGAGAGCTCTACTACTAAGAGACCTCGGCGTCAAGCTCACCAAGTTCTACAACTCGAGTGTCCTGAGGCTTATTGAACTCTCTAATAATAGAGTTCACGGGTCTATTGAAGCGCCCGGGCTCGCAGAGAATTTAAGAGTGTTCAGAGCGTACGAAGACCCGGTTGAGAAGAAGACAATGTTACTAGCAAAGTTCCTAGTAGCTCGCGGGCTCTTCAGCCCCACCGACGATCTAGACGTGGCTGTCGATAACCACCTCTCGCGCATAGCGTACCGCCTGGGACTAGTAGTAGTCTCCGGGCCTCTGTGGAGTAAAATTAGAGAGGGTGTAGAGGTTACAGCTGAAGAAGACATCCTGCTGAGACTCGCTGTTAGAAGGGCCTACAGGTACGTGGCTACTAGATCAGGGCTGAAGCCGGCGACTATTGACGACTTCTTCTGGATTATGGGTAGAAAACTCTGTACAAGGGATACTCCACCGGACTGTGAGAAGTGCCTCTTTAAGGGGTACTGCAGGGCGAGAAAGAACTCTGCGTTTATGGTTAACGAGCACGTCTACTACAACACCTGGTACTACTAGTAGCCGGGGTGTAGTTGCATGTCCACAAGTGGCGCTAGTAGTAGGAGTCTCAGAGAAATACTCTCACTGAGCAAACTAGAGAGGATTATAATGGAGTACTTCATTAGGCACATAAGCGCGGGGGAAATTATTGCGGCACTCGACATTAAAGAGGAGATTAAGAAGAGGGCTAAGCAGGGAGAGACAGACATTGTGAGCGAGCTCGACGACGCCATAATACTGCGCGAGGTGAGTATAGCTATGGCTCTACTCGCGAGTAGGGGTTTTCTCGAGTATAGATCTGGTGTGTACAAGTTGGCACCGTGGATTATAGAGATTATAAAGGCCAAGAAGAAGGGCCTGTATCCGGGCCAGCCAAAGTCGCTTAGAGAGCTACTAGGAGAGTCCTAGGTTTAATCACAGCTGGGTAACTCGTAATTAAATACAGCCTCCTCGAGCTCGTTTATCTCCTCAATGTAGACGTGGGGGTCACTAAATACTACTCTACTAGCTTTGAGCAGAGACTTCACGTTGCAAAGCTCTCCCAGCACTACTTCCCTAGCTACGAGTTTGCCTATTAGGGCTTTCCTGGCGTACACGTGAACGGCTCTCAAGTCTCTAATTACCACTGGGGCTCTCGCGCCGAGAGCCACTATATTAGCGCAGTGAGCTTTCTCAACTATAAGAGGCTTCTTACTCGTAGCGAGTATACAGGTCTCAGAGGCAAGCACTCCTACTCTGCCACTACCAGTTACAACGACCTCCTCGTCTGCTACTATGAGGGGAATTACCACTAGACCTATAATTATGGCGCTCTTAGCTCTAATATATGGGCCCTTAACTCTCCCAACAGACACTACGACCTCGCTGTACGAGCTACCCGTAATGCGCATTCACCACTAGTGGCTCACTACGAGGGGGCTTCAGGGAGTTTATATGGAAAACCGTGATTGAAATAGCTTTATAAACTCCAACTAGTGCGTATTGAGCCGTCCGACTATAAAATTTAAATACCCGTCTCCTTCTCCCTCACGGAGGGGATCTGAATGAGTGAGGAGGGTTTAGGTAAAGCTCTTGGAAGAGTAGTGCTATACGCTATACTAGTGGCCATCATAATGGGTATATTGCAGTGGTTTTTCACGCAAGGAGTTGAATTGCTAGTAGATGTTACAAAGCTACACGGGCTTCTCGTGTTAAGAGACTACGCTGTCTACGTGTACATTATTGTGCTACTAGTTCTCGGCTGGATGATAGTTAACGCTGTAGCGTCAATGCTTTACGCTATGACGAGGCCGAAATACGGGGCCTCTACGGCGGCTGCCGTGAGGAGCATGGTAAAAATACTTGGACTCGGAGCGTTACTAGCCGGCATAGCCGGTGGAGTAGCAGGCGGTGCCGCCGGAGTGGCTCTCGGGGGCTTTATAGGCCTAGTCGTCGGCTTTGCCACACAGCAAGTTCTGGGTCAAGCAGTAGCTGGAATGTTCATTCTCCTAGCGAGGCCGTTTAAGATCAACGATGTAGTCGACATAGCTGGAGAGTCCGAGGTCACAGTCAGAGACATAACAACGCTATTCACCGTAGTGCAGAGAAAAGACGGCGTTGAAGTACTCATACCCAGCTCAATGATAATTGGCAGTAAAATAGTAATCAGGCAGAGATCGCCCAAGTGAGTTTTTCAGCCACTCTTTACTAGACTTGATCCTCTAAAGCGCTTATTTTTTATACTTTAAAGTGCTCTCTCAGCGGTTATCTTCTCGACTGTTTCAATGTGTTTCTTCACGCGCTCTGGTAGTCCTTTAACGTCCAGGCTTATGAAGCCCCTTATTATTATGCCAATCGCCTCTTCGCGCGTAAAGCCCCTACTAACGAGGTAGTTTATCTCGTCCTCAGCTATTCTCCCTATAGATGCCTCGTGTGTGAGAGTGGTGTTTGGAGACTCTGCTGAGAGCTCTGGTATGGTCTCAATCACCGCTTTGTCTGAGAGGAGCAGTCCTCTGCAGTCTATGTGCCCTCTTCCACTCCTACCAGTAATTCTAGCTCGCGTTACTATTCTAGAGGAGTCTCTGCCCAGGGCTCTCGAAGCGATCTCGACTGTGGCGTTCTCGCCCAGTAGGTATGCAGCCCCACCAACATCTAGAATAGAGTCCTCGAGGCCTAGTAGAATGGACGCCACGTAGCTGTAAGCGTCTCTCTCTAAGTAGACTACTGGGTATGTTTGCAGGGTTTTCACGCGCCCAATATTCACGTAGTACGATACGTACTTGCCCCCCGGCTTGACCCACACGGCTGTTCTTGGTCTAACGTGCGAGACTCTATTCCAAGAGTGCACCATTACGTATCTCAGAGTAGCCCCCTCTTCTACGTAGTACTCTGTTATGCCGACGTGTAGTCCCAGCGACTCCGGGGCTATTGTACAGCCCGTGTATATTGTCACTTCAGCGCCCTTCTCGACCACGGCTATGTTGTGGGGTGCCTGTAGCCCACCTATACTCATGAAGAGACAAGTCATAACCGGGTCTTCTACTCTAGTGTTCTCTTTTACGCGTATAAAGTACCCCCCAACACCTCTTAGAGCGGCTATAGCCGTGTACTTGTCCATTGCGGGGTCAATGAGTCTCCACACGTAGTTTCTAGCCTCATCGGGGCTCTCCTCAATGAAGTCCTCAATGCGCTTGACTTCTATGCCGGGGATTTTACTGAGGTAGTTGAAGTACAACTGGTCTACTTGGGTGTAGTATGCTTTAGCTGACAAGTCCACGCCTACTTCGCTAGTCCTCGCTGTGTCCAATCTCGGCTCTCCACTAACGGGCTTTAAGTACTCTGTAACGTCAATGTCCACTCCGTATTTAGCTGGTTTATTAAGCGCGCTCTTAGCCCGCTCTCTAATGCTCTCTAACCAGCTTTCTAAACCCATGCTCAAACACCTCGCTCAGGAGCTCGGGGCTACTACAAGTCTTCACCTCACCAGAGATCATAATACACGTTGCTGTGGGCTTAATGTATTTGGATATCAGCGCGCTGTGAGTAACTATAATGGCGGCTCTATAGGGCGTTTCCTTAACTAGTCTCTCAATAGCTCTCGCAATAATCTCAATGGAGTCGACGTCTACTCCGCTATCAGGCTCATCTATTAGCGGAAGCCTCGGCTTCTGCGCTAAGAGCAGAGCTATTTCCGCTCTCTTAAGCTCGCCCCCGGAGAAGCCCTTTCCGAATTCTCTGTCAAGGAGGTGTTTTATCTCGAGATAGCTCGCGACCTCGAATGGATCACACCCTGTTTTCCTGCAGAGAGCTTCTAGTAGTTGGCGTACACGCACGCCTGATAACTTGGGTGGTATTTGATGCGCCAGCGCTAACCCCTTCGAGACCCTGTACTCCATGGGCTTGTTCGTGACGTCCTCGTCTTCGAAGACAACACTCCCAGAGAGCACTTCTAAACCAGGGTATCCAATTATCGCTCTTAGTAGCGTGGACTTGCCACTGCCATTTGGACCCAGGAGGAACAGTGTAGAGCCCTCCTCCAGGACTATGTTAGCTCTCTTTACGACTACTCTGCCACCAACAGCCACGCTTAGATCTCTCAGTTCAAGCACCCTGCCCACTAGAGAGCTCACCACCCACTCATCTTAACTACTAATAATCGACAGGGTATTATAACTATGTTATTTATTTCTCGCTCCACGCGAATGCTCTGAGGCCCTTCACGCAGTGCTACATATTACCCTCTTCGCAGAGACGATTTCTAGGTGAGTGCTTCGTGAGCTCGCAGGATCTAGCAGAGGTCGTTGAAAAGATCATTGACCTGTTAGAGCGCGACAGGGTCGAGGAAGCGAAGTCCCTACTCAGTACTCTACCACAGCACGAAATAGTCGCCGTGCTCCTACGTTTAAAGAGTGATCTTAGAATCAAGTTGCTAGGCGTAATGGATCTAGAGAAGATTAAAGACGAGCTCGCTAAATTGCCGCCAGAGGTAATTAGTGAGCTCGTCTCCGTTAAGGGGCTTGACAACATTGTGAGAGTTCTAGTTAAGCTCCCAGTTGACGAAGTAGCAGACTTCATTTCTCGGGCCCCCTCGAAGTCTCGAGGAGAGATCCTGAAGTTACTGCCGAGGGACTTCGCCACCCTAGTAGCGTCCCTCATGAAGTTCCCCGCGGAGAGCGTGGGTGGTATAATGACCACGATGGTACCTATATTCCATGCCGATATGACTGTTGGTGAGGCACTAGAAGCCTACATTCAGAAGTCTAAACTCGGACTATACGAGTCTCACTACTACATTTACGTTGTAGACGAGAAGGGTCTACTACTAGGCTACACTGACATTAAGACTTTGCTAGTAAAGCCTCGGAATTCAAAGATGTCAGAAATCGCTATGCCTGTCAAAGTGACTATTCACCCCTTTGCAGACCGCGAAGAGGCCGCTAAGCTCGCAATTCAGTACGACTTACTAGAAGTCCCAGTGGTCGATCTCGACGGGAGGTTTATGGGCATAGTAACGCTAGACGACCTCTTAGACGTGATCTCTACTGAGTACGCGGAGGACTTGCTGAGATACGCTGGTATTTACGAGGCTATTAAGGGTAGCTACATAGTCGAGAAACCACTCAGGCTGGCGCTCAAGAGAGTGCCAGTAATTATATACTTGTACTTGATGAACACGATTACGGGTGGTATTGTCGCGACGTTCGAGGATATTATAAAGAGAATGGCCATTTTAGCGGCTTTTATGCCAATGCTTGCTGACAACTCCGGTAATATTGGCTCTCAGTCCTCGGCTATAGTCATTAGAAGCCTTGTTACAGGCGAGATTAGCTTGAATAAGCGCGATATCTTAATGGTGCTCGCCAAGGAGCTCCTCACTGTTCTATTTATGCTAGCTGTCCTCCTGCCAGTGGGTTTTGCAACGAGCTTCTCCGTGACATACTTAGCGCTCCGCGAAGCACCAGTAGCGCTGAGAGTCGCCCTCGCGGTTTCACTAGCTCTCGCAACTTCGTGCTATATAGCAGACACTGTAGGCTCGCTTCTACCAGTACTACTAGCAAAACTGCGTGTAGACCCCGCTACGGCGTCAGCCCCGCTTATAACGACTATAGCAGATATTACTACAGTGACTGTCTACTTCACAATAGCCACTCTACTACTGTGAGAGCGGCTCACTCGGCCTAATCCGCTTAGCTACCTAAGCGAAAAGGGCTGGGTAGGAGCTCAGCGAGGTTTTTGACTACTAGTTCTCTGCTCTTTGTACTGTACATGACTACTACAGCGTTGGGATTGAATTCCGCTATTACTTGTCTACAAGCGCCACAGGGGGGTATTGGCTTCTCCGTGTCCGCGACGACAACGACTACTAGTGGCTTTCTACACCCACTAGTCACCATTGAGGCTATAGCGGCTCTCTCAGCGCAGATAGTTAGCCCGTAACTGGAGTTCTCCACGTTTACTCCCAAGTACACACTACCGTTCTCGCAGAGAATAGCTGACGCGACTCGAATATTACTGTAGGGGGCGTAGCTGTTTTGCAGTACAGATGCGGCTCTCTCAATGAGATCCCAGTAGACTCTCTCACTCAGCCGGCTTCACCTCAATAATGTACTCCTCGTCGTCAATATCCCACTTCTCAACGAGGCCTCCCAGTCTACCCACATGACTCGAGTCACTAGTCACTACGAGGCTGACGCTCCTAGTCTCGCTCATAATGTACTCTCTCTTAGAGGCAATTAGCTGCACTTTGTCGCTAGGCGCTACAATAACAGTCGCTATTCTAGCTGTCAGTGGTAGTTTGAGCATTTTTCTCATGACCTGCACTCTCCTAACAATGTCTCTGGCGAGCCCATCGGCGAGCTCGTCTACTGATATCCTGGTGTCTACCGCCACGACACCGTACTTAGTCTCGCTCACAGCGTACTCCTCGGAGTAGTAAGGAGTGATCTCCACGTCTTCTCTAGTAATAGTGACCTCCACGCCGCCCAGCACGCACTTGTAGACACCGCTTGCTAGTATACTCCTAGCCACCTCGTCACTATTCTCCTCTAGGTGTCTCGCGATCTCGCTCATTAACTTGCGGTACCTGGGGCCGAGGGACTTGTACACGGGCTTTACTCTATACCTCCTAATTTCCTCTGCTCTACTGGCTTCCACCACCTCGAAGCTCCTAGTATTACAAGCGAACTTGGCAACCTCGTAGAGCTTCTCGAGCGCCGCCGCGACTTCAGGGCTACTAGTGTATATAACTACTCTCCTCACGGGCTGGCGGAGTTTCAGCCGGGCTTTCATCCTAGCACTAGCCACGGCGCTGTATATTTCACGTAGAATCCCCATTTCTCTCTCCAGCTTCTCGTCTATGAGGCTGTAGTCGGGCTCTGGGTACTCTAAGAGGTGTATTGAGGGCTCATTGTAGTACTCTCTCAGTAGTGCTTGGTAAATGTACTCTGCAATTAGCGGTGTAATGGGTGCTAGTACTCTGAGGAGCTTGTCTATTACGTAGAACAGCGTGGCGTACGCCGCCATTTTATCAGCGACGTTTTCCTCAACCCACACGCGGGGCCTAATGAGCCTAATATACCAGTGGCTCAGGTCCTCGGTTATAAACTGCCTTATTAGCCTGACAGCTTCGTGTACTCTGTAAGACTCCATGTGCTTCAACACGTCTCTGACGAGACTATTCACTCTACTCAAAATCCACTTGTCCTCTACTCTCAGAGAGCTCTCGTAGTCTTGTAGTCTGTGTCTGCGCGGGTCGAAGTTGTCGAGCTCCATGTAGGTCTTAGCAAACACAGCTACGTTCCACAAGACTGAGAGGTCGCGGCGGGCTTCTTCGAGCTCTCTCCACGAGAACTTTACGTCCTCCCACAGCGTGTTAGAGAGGAGCCAGAGTCTAAGTGGATCGCGGCCAATTTTCTCTATGACCTCGTCTGTGCCGACATAGTTGCCCAGGCTCTTGTGCATCTCCCTGCCCTTCTCGTCCAGCATAAAGCCGTGTACGAGGACTACTCTGTAGGGCGCTCTCTTGAACACTATGGCGCCGGATCTGAGGAGCGAGAAGAACCACCCTCTAATCTGGTCAGAGCCCTCGACAATGAAGTCTACTACCGCCTCTTCAGGGCTCATTTTAGCGGGGTGTCCGCGCGGCGCGTAAAACGCCACACCACTATCTAGCCACACGTCGAGGACGTCTGGAACTCTGCGCATTTCAAGTCCGCAGTGGGGGCACTTGAAGACTACTTTGTCAATCCACGGCTTGTGTAGGTCGAGTGGCGTGTAGCCCGCGTACTTCGCGAGCTCCTCGACACTACCCACTACTACTCTGTGTCCATTGGGGCAGAGCCACACTGGTAGAGGTGTTCCCCAGTACCTCTGCCTCGAGATAACCCAGTCTTGGAGGTTCTCTAGGATATTCTCGAGCCTGGTGAGAGCCCAAGACGGTATCCACACGACTTTAGAGGCTTCTTCTCGGAGTAGCTCCTTGATCTTAGTGACTTTTATAACCCACTGCCTAGTAGCGCGGAGAATAACTGGGGTTTTACACCTCCAGCACACTGGGTAGCGGTGCACTACACTACTACTGTGCACTAGGTATCCTCTTTCTCTCAGCGCGCGTATAATCTCGGCGTTAGCGTCTCTCACGTAGAGGCCTGAGACAAAGCCGGCTTCACTAGTAAATCTGCCCTCGTCGTCTACCGGCGAGACTATTGTCTCGTAGAGATTGTTCTTCACGGCGACCTCGTAGTCCTCAAAGCCGTGACCGGGGGCTCCGTGAACTAGACCCGTGCCTTCGTGCATAGTCACGTGCTCTCTACTAAGTAAGATCCTGTGGTACTTCTCCAGTCTCTCTTGTAGTGGTATTAAGTCTCTCAGTGGGTGTGTATAAGTGTACTTGACTAGGTCTCTGCCACTCAGCTCTTCGACAATCTCGTAGCCCTTCACACCGCACTCTTCAGTAAAGGCTCTAAGCCTCTGCTTAGCTACAATCCA
>JAJHQY010000086.1 GCA_020833085.1 Desulfurococcaceae archaeon | reverse complement strand
CTCAGTAGAGTGTAGTGCTCGTCTACGCCACAGTTGTAAATCCACGCAGCGACTTTCACAACTGACAAGTTACTCTCGTAGACTTGTAGTGCCAGCTCTACTACTACAGTACTGTTAATTCTCGCTTCAAGAGGCGCTCTAATTTTAAAGTACAAGTTGGGGCCTAAGTAGCCTTGAGTCCACGTGTAGTCCTGAGCACTAGTAGTGTGGGCGAGTATTAGAGGAGCTGTGAGAACTAGCAGTACTAGTAGTGCTAGTACTCTGGGCTTCAAAGACCACTCACCCTAGACACTATCGCTAGAATACACTATAAAAAGGGCAGTACTACTAGCGAGTCGCGGGAAGAATTCGTGAAGAGTCTACGAGAGATCTCGCTACGCGATGGAAGCGCGTTTGGCTAGACGACTCCTCTCAGTAATAGCTTTAAAGACTTCTAGTGGTGAGCCGAAAACCTCGTAGAAGTTTTCCGCGTAGTTCTTCACAAAGGTGTCTATGAGCCCTCTGAGAGTCTCTGCGACGCTTCCTCTAATAGGAGTGTCTAGTGGTGATGGCTCGTAGTAGTCTATTCCCTTAAGCGGCCCCGTCGCGAAGTACCATATAGTTTTCGCTATTTTTCTCCCCTTGACTGGCGTAAACGAGGAGCCGGTAGTAGTGAATGACGTGTATATCAAGTACACTGCTACTACTCGCTGTGGCAACTTCGGCCTGTCTATCCTGTCTAGGTCCACTACCTCGTAGCCGTGTCTGGTCTTCTCGTGGGACTCGACTCTTACACTGTACAGCTCTCTCACTCGAGGATCAAAGACCAGCACTCTCGTGCCGCCGCGAACTTCTATGTACTCGCTAGTGGCTTTTATAATAGTGTTCTCAGTGGAGAGAACGCTGTAGCCGTGAGTGAGTGCAATAGAGGAAATAGTGCTCTTACCCGTGTGCGGGTAGCCTAGTAGTAGTACTGCCCTCTCTCCATCACTAATAGTTACAGAGTCTGTTAGTAGCACATAGCCCCTCTTAGCGAGACTCCTCGCGTAGACTTGGAGTAGGAAGAACACGGGCGACTCGTTTACGTAGGCTTCTGGTAGTCCACCGCGCACAGCGTAGTAGTCTGGTACACCCGGCTCGTCACTGTAAACAGCAGACTCAATAGTAAAACCAGCACCACTACTCCACACAATACGCGCCTCAATACCACCGAGGCACTCAGCGCGCTGAGACGTGGGGAGATATCTCCTCGAGAAAGTGGAGAGGAGGGCTCTCTCGAAGCTCACGGGATCACTGTGCTCAACTCCAATAGTGACACCTGTACCCCCCAGACTGAGACATATCAAGACTAACTACCTCCAGCTCCAAAATACCTCTGCGAGTTTTTAAGTATAGGCACGTAGAGGGACAGTGCTGAACTGTATAAGTGTGCTCTACTTGCGCCTTGTGAGTGTTATTGAACCTCGCACGTAGAGACGCCTCGACGAGCTCTTGGTTAGTAGTTAATAAGTGCGATTAGAAACCCGATCATCGCGGCTCTAGAGAGTTTCTACTGCGCGAGAGCTCCCTATAGTACTCTGTGATAACGCTAACTCTATTTTCAATTGAGGGGTACGCTACGCCATCTACTACTAGTGGTCTCAAAACTCTCCTCGAGGACGCGGAGGTCTGCACTTCTACTAGTTTCCTCAAGGCGCTGGCGAGTAGAGTGCTCCCTGTTATTTTAACAGCGTAAATATCTGCTAAGTGCTCTTCTAGTCTACTAAGACTGATAATTACAATAACACCGAGTATAATGCTCGCAGTGAACACAGCTACACTCAGCACTTCAAGATGCGCTTGGATTTTCGTTAAGAGTACTACTGTAATTGACGCGTTAAAGAGCACTGCAAAGGCGAGGACCCCCCTCAGTACTCTAAGTACTGTTAAGTGCTTGTGGCCGAGCTCGTGAGCTATAACGGCTTTTACCTCTTCTCTACTGAGAGCGCGGAGCAAGCCCCTACTAACCGCGATATCGTCTAGTAGGAGAAAAGCGCGCGGAGAGGCCTCATCTACTACTCTAATGCTCAGCCTTCTAATTCTAGCAGGCTTTTCAACCTCGCTGAGAACACTACTCAACCACTCCTCTTCACCAGGTTTCCTGGCGCGGTGAGCTCTACTCCTCAGCCACTCAGTCACGGCTAAACAGCACACTAATATTAAGATCACAGCGTAGTACTCTAGTGCTCTGAGTACTAAGTACCCGGTAGGAAGGCCGGTAGAATGTAGTAGAAACCAGGGACTTATAATCAACACGAGCAGCAAGCCCAGTAGGATTAAATAGGCTAGTCTCAAAGACCCCTCTACTCCCAGTCCCCTCTCTATGAGCCAGTAAGCTAAGCTCTCTAGTAGCCTTAAGTGCTTCGAGCAGTCCTCACTGCCTATGTGACGTCACCAAAACCATTGTTCAGTATCGTACTAAACACCAAGTCAAAGTTAAAAAGAAGTTCACGTGTCGGAGAGCTCAGGATCTCTCAAAGCGAGTGTGTTGAGACTTTTA
>JAJHQY010000011.1 GCA_020833085.1 Desulfurococcaceae archaeon | reverse complement strand
ACGTCTGTAACCATCATTACTAATGGCCCATTGGGGTCACACTCCATCATGTACTTGGCTACTTCGCTGTTGATATCTCCGTGCCAGATCTTTGGTATTCTGTACTTCTGAGCTTCGCGCGGATTGGGTATAAACTTCACAACCATGTCGAGTATGGCTTCGTGGAGGGGAGCGGCCTTTTGCAACTCCACAAGCGCGTCTTTACCGCGGTTGTAGATGTCAATAATATCACTTATCTTTATTCCCTTCTCCTGGGCTAGTGGTATTGTCAAGCCCCACCTATCCCTCGCGGAGCCAAAAGCCACTTGCCCCTTAGCTGGGTCGAGAAGCCACGCTTTCTGAAACTCTTTGTCAGCGTAGTTAGATATGAGCATGTTGATGTCTCTCACGATCTGTACTAGTCTCCGCTGTATTTCCTGAGGAGACAGCTTGAGCTCTTTAATTAACCTGTCAATTTTATTAATAAAGAGTATTGGCCTAACGCGCTCTTCTAGGGCTACTCTCAAATACATCTCTGTCTGAGTCATGACGCCCTCGACAGCGTCTACTACTACAATAGCGCCGTCAATAGCTCTGAAAGCCCTGAGGGTCTTAGACTGGAAGTCCACGTGGCCCGGAGTGTCTATGAGGTTAATTACGTAGGGCTTGCCCTTGTACTCGTGGTAGAGACTAACGTTTGCGGCTTTAACAGTCATTTGCCTCCTCTGCTCAACGTCAAGGTAGTCTAGTGCTAACACCTGGCCGGCGAGTTTCTCTGAGAGTAGCCCGGCGGCGCTCAGTAGAGAGTCTGATAGCGTGGTCTTGCCGTGATCGACGTGGGCTGTTATACCTATATTTCTGACCTGCTCTATGTTCTTCATTATCTTCATTACTTCAGTTATCTGCTTATACCGGACCATTGTAAAGCACCACTTGCCTGTATCACTCTAAGTATTTAAGAGACCTCTTAAAAGCTCTTTGTCAAGTAGTATTCACACTTAGCGTTCTACCCAAGTTCTCTAAGTACTCCTCAATTCTCCTCTTAGCGTAATTAAGCGCCCCGTTAACTACATCTACACACCTCTCGCGGAGTGTAATGCAGCGCTCTACTCTGAGGTCTATTACTAGGTCTACTCCACTAGGAGTCCTAGATATACTAGCGACGAGGGTGTACTCACTACTCTTTGCTAATTTCTCTCGTAGGTATTCTCTAATGCTCTCGTCTACGAGAACTAGTATCTCTTCGAGCCTGTCTAGAGGCAAGTTCTTAAGAACTACAGTATAGCCTTCTTCTTTAAACTCCGTAGGCGAGCTACTGGCCAATAGTAATCCCGTGTTTAGCTAGGGCCTCTCTTAGTTTATTCTCAAGGTCTTGAATCTGCTTGTTTAAGAAGTCTAGTTGCTTCTTGTACTTGTCTCTCTTAATTGTGAGTAGCTCCTTCCTCTCCTCAAGTTCCTTTAGAATTTCCGAGCGCGTCTTTCTCACTAGTATGTGTCCAACACTCTTGTAGAGCTCAACGTTGTCGTCGAGGTCTTTTAGAGTACTATTTATACTATCTATTTCGCTGAGCTCTGCCTCCACAGCTCTCAACTCGGCTTCAATTCTCGCGTACTGCTCGCGCACGGCCTGGTACTGTATTAGTAACTGCTGAATTTCCGGTGGTAGGCTCTTCTCGCGTTGAGTCGCGCTCATTACCCATTTCACCTACAATTCTTAGTAGTAAGACGACTAAGCCTATTAAATTGTTATTCACAGCTCTCGCTCTACTCAGACTACTACACTCGACTATTAGGTTTAAAACTCTCTCGGAGACACTGATGTCGCCACTACACGTGCTCGGAAGAGACTTAATCTCCGGGCTGAGCGCTTTTAGAAGCGCGCTCACAACTTCACTACTACTCAATTCAACTCTGTATACTAGTTTCAGTTTCAACTTCACCGCCTCTAATGACCCTGAGGACTCTCAGTACGGGGCCTATTAACTTGCCGTGAACATTCTGAAACTTGACGACAATGTACTTGCCCTCTTCGAGTAGAACAGTGACGTCGGGGTCTTTCGCTATTCTCGGCTGAAAGACTTTTAGTAGAATATCCGCGAGTAGAAAGCAGTCGCTAGATATGCACTTAGAGTAGTCGATAGCTATGCTACTAGCACCGTATACTTTAGAGGCCAGTGGGTTCTCCCTAGAGAGCTTTACTCCTTTAAGTATTAAATCGGCTATTTTCACTAATTTAGGGGCGATCTCTGCTTGAACCTCGAAGAGAGAAAGTCTTCCCGGATTTCCGTGGAACTCGCTAACTATCAGAACATACTTTAAGCCACGCGTATAGGCCTCTATAGCTAAGTCTTCGAGTGTTTTGTGGCCTCGCTGAATTCTAGTAGAGCCGGGAAGAACACTTACGAGGTCTTTTACGAAAGACCTAACTCGGGGGGAGGTGCGACGCGATGTTGTAATTAAGAGCAAAAATTCTACTCCCTGGTAATAACTTCTGGAAAAGTCTTAGAGAGACCTGTTCTTGGAATGTAAGCACCTCCAGCCCACTTGGCACCGCACTTCCTGCAAACCCATATTCCAGTACTTAGTCTGACGACTCGACCTTTGTGCGCGCAGAACGGGCAGGTGTGATCGGCGTACCTCTTTTCGAGAACTTCTTTGACTTTCTTTCTCAGAGTGGCGCCATATCTCGCGCCGTATCTACCAGCAATACCTACGACTTTGGTTCTACCCATAAGCACTTACCTCAGTGAGTCTAAATTTCCGATAGTGGTTTAATGTAGTTTTGTGGGTTATTTAAGACATTTTTCATGAAGCCTATTAGCTGAAGCCCCCTCTCAACGGCTATGTCGAGCGCGCTCTCCAGCACTTTTCTCGGAACTCCCTTTTCCCCTCTTTTCTGCGCGCCGCAAATTCTACCATTCTCGTCTACAGCTAGCACTATTAGCGCGTCTGCTACTAGCTCCTCCTCGAGGCTCGGGTCTACAAAGAGAGTGTTCTCGATTACTCCGAGTGTTACAGTAGCTACTAGGAGATTTACCGGTAGTAGGGTCTCGCGCACACTAGCGTCTACTACGTACTGCCCAGTCTCCGTCTTAACTAGCCTCGGCATTTTAGTAGTTGCTAGTGCCAGCATAGAGGCTAGCATACTGGCGTCTACAATGTTCCCGTCGTGGTCAATTAGGTATATGTCGTTGTAGACAACCCACGCAACTTTACCCGGCTCAATAACGAGGTCTTCTAGCTTAATAGCTCGAGGCTCTCGAAGAGACCTGTCAATTATCCTAGCTACTTCAATGGCGTTTTCGTCGGGGGGACCCGGCTCAAAAGAGGGAGATGCTAGGGGGACAAATTCTGCGTGTACTTGTAGGACGCCCTCGTTAGGTCTATCCTTAAATGGAGCTCCCAGCTCGAGTTTTACGCCAACTATAACTTGCGTTTTCCCGAGCTTGACTAGAGCACTCCCCTCGGCTTTTCTAATAGGGCTGAGAATTACTGATATAGGCCTGTAGTCCAGTAGACCCCTCCCATCTAGTCTCTCTCCGCGCTTAATGCTCTTAACTATTTGCTCTACTTGCATTTTAGGTATGATCTCTCTCTCGGGCGTAATACTCATGGCCTGGTGATCACCCTACTTTCACTTCCTCGAGTAGCTTTACGTACTTGTTGTACAAAGCCTCTTTAGCAATTTTGTATACGGTCTCAGCGGCTTTAAACGCCATGTCTAGTCCAGCTTTAATTTCCTGTGGTGTGAGCACTCCATTGAGCTGGAAGAGGACTATTTCCCCTAAATTCGGTGCTATACCAACTGGCATGTCGGCTTCTCCGTACTCGTCTTCTAGCTCGTTAATGTCTAATACGAGAACACCGTTGACTTTCCCCACCGCGATGCCTATTACTAGGTCTTTTAATGGTATTCCCGCGTCTGCGAGTGCTAGTGAGGCGGCCGTCAACCCAGCTGTTCTAGTCCCTCCGTCCGCCTGTAAGACCTCTATAAAGACGTCTATTCCAGTTCTAGGGAAGAGCGATGTGAAGACAACTGCTTCTAGTGCTTCTCGTATGACTTTAGAGAGCTCTATTTCTCTCCTGGTTGGAGCGGGGCTTTTCCTCTCATTTGTCGAGAAGGGGGCCATGTGGTAGCGCACTCGAAGCGTTGCTCGCATAGGCATGCTCATGTACTTGGGTAGTGCTTCACGAGGACCGTAAACAGCCGCCAGGACTTTTGTGTCTCCATACTCGACTAGAGCGCTACCATTAGCGTTTTTCAGCACACCCACAGTTATTTTCACAGGCCTCATTTCATCGGGTCTTCTTCCGTCAATTCGCCGGCCGTCTTCTCTAATCAAAACAGGCTTTGAGGGGTTCATGCTTTAACACCGAGTTTCGAGGACAGGTAAGACTTGATCTCCTCCGTCAAGCTCCTCATGTGGGCTTTAGCCTCTATAAGCCTAACAGCACTTATAAGCACGCTGAGTACGTACTCGTCTGGGCACTTAGCCCAGATATACCCGTTAACTCCAACTACAATTTCGCAGTTAGTCATACTTGTGAGTAGATTATACATACTGCCCTTCTTCCCTATAATGCGCGCTACTTTACTGGGTTTAACGTCTATTACGTGCCCCTCGACTATTTTTCCCAGCCCCTTACCCTTAACTGTTAGAACGGGGTCTCGTAGTCTGTCAAATGCCGCTACTTTAGCTAGCACGTAGTCGCCTATGTCGAGGTAGTTTCTCAAATTGTGTACCGCTGGGTTAAACCCCTCTATCACATCAGTAGCTGGTAATACTGCTTTATACGGTGATTTAATGTCAACGTGCCACGCTGTAACGCCAATTCCACTAATAACTCCTATTACGACGTCGTCTTTTCTGGGTATGTATACGCCCTCTAAGGGAACCACGCTAATACTGTTATTCTCAATTGACACTACCCCGACGACGTCGCTGTAAACTCTATTACCTAGAATATATATGTGCTTCTCTGGTATGTGTTTTACTTTCTGCTCGTATACTCCGCTCTCAATTATGGCTAGGCAGTCACCGGGTCTCACTATTTGCCTGTGCGCTACTAGTATTTTGAGAGGTGGAGTACTCGCAGACAACTCGTCATCCCACACTCACGATTTTTACATCTCCGCTACCCTTGGTAATAGCGTTTACTCTGTCTATTAACTCCTGCTGGAGACCAGCTGGTATTTCAAGCTCCACCTCCAGGCTTCCGTCACTAAGCCACGCGGACTTCTTAACAGTGCCCATTGACTGAAGCACTTTGAGTCCTTTACCAGCGTGGTCTGGAGGTAGCCTTACTATAACGTAGGCGCGCGCTATCTTTATCGGCATTACTTTAGCCAGTTGAGCTACTATTGCCTCTAATTGCTGCTCAGCTGGCTTAAACGGGTCTATAGAGACCTTCGCCTGCTCAAGGGCTATTTCTATTCTCTTTAGCGGTATGGGTAGCTTGGTTTTAGGGTCTACCGCGTTCTTAGCTATGAGATTTAATATCTGAGCTTTTTTCTCCTCAATTAGCTTCCTTCTCTGCTCGGCTGTGAGCTGGATCTCGCCGCGCTTAATGATCTCTACGGCCACGGTTCTCGGATCGTCTGTTCCAAATACTTCCCGCATAGCCTCCGGTGAGGCTTTAAGCCCCTTCTTAGCGTCTTTGTAAATAAAGTCACTAACTAGTACTTCATCAATGCTTACAGGCTTCCCCTCTTTGAGCTTAATAGCCAAATCCGGGTCTACTAGTACTTCAAATCTGTGACCTTTAGCCTCGTATCTCGCAATAACATACTTCCCGCTCAAAGGGGTGCACCTAGAGTTTTCTTTTCAAACTATATTAAAGCCAGGCCTGGAAACTCCAATAGTGTCCAGAGGTGTTAGATTAGGAAAATTAAGCTTTAAGCTTTTATTTTACCCTCTCGCGCAAGCTCCTCAATATATTCTTTTATCTCGCTCGTACTCAGTAGTCTAAATCTCCTACTCTCCTTGTCAATATAGCCTACTTCTATGAAGTTCTCGTACGGCTTGCTCTCGACGATATTTACAATAGCCTGTATGGCTAGTTTAATCGTGCTCCTCGTATCGAGGTCGTACTTGTAGTTCTTCTCGAGGAAGTCCTGGACAACATTGCCCTTCTCGCCAATAGCGACAGCGTAGTAGCCAATGTAGTTACCACTAGGCTCTGTCATGAACAAGTGTAATCCGCGATCATCAGCGCCGGCGAATATGATTGCTACACCAAAAGGCCTAACGCCGGCATGCTGTGTATATAACTGCTTCACGTCGCAGACGAGCTTTACGAGGTACTCAACGGGTACTGGCTCGTCGTAGATAAACCTGTAGTAGAGGGCTTGCTGTGTGGCGTAATCTAGTAGTACTCTCCCGTCACCAGCCATTCCGGCATACGTGGCTCCTATGTGCTCGTCTACCCTGAAGATCTTCTTTACGCTCTTCTCGTCGGCTAGTGGCAGTACTTTGCGCTTTTCCGCCGCAATAACACTAGCACTAGCTGTTCTAATACCGAGACTAGTCCACCCTCTCCTAACAGTCTCGAAAGCGTACTCGACCTGGTATATTCTACCATCAGGTGCGAATATCGTAATGGCCCTGTCGTAAGCCGCCATCATGGGTAAACTCATGCACTACACCTAGACCCTTTCCACCTCTACGCTCTTAGGATTAAAAACACGTTTGGGATAATAAGGAAAATCTCGCGGAGTCTGAGCTAGGCTAACACGCTATTTAAACCCCTCTATTAGAAGAAATTAATATAATGGAGCTGCGGGGGTGCCCGAGCCTGGTCAAAGGGGGCGGACTTAAGATCCGCTGGCGTAGGCCTGCGTGGGTTCAAATCCCACCCCCCGCACACTCCTCCTAGCCACACACTTCTCCACTAGTGGACACTAGCGGGGTGGCTGTGAAGAAGCTTAGTAATTACGTGATGAGCCCCTACTCCTAATCTCAAGACTCTGTACTACGAGATTCTGAGTTAGAGCGTAGAGGAGTTAAATGAGCGCGAGGGTAGTAGGCGCTATCAGCTCGTCGCGAAGTAATCATCACTCATACTGGAGCGGCTTCATCACTACAGAGTAAATCTCTCAAGCTCCCTAAAATTTAAGTTTTCTAGCTAGTTCTCTGGCTTTTCTAAGTGTACCCGTTGTTCTGAGTGGTACTATTACACAGCGCTTATTCTCCACGGTTTTTACTAGCCCGAGGGCGGCTATGAGATAGTCCACGTATAGGTGGGCAACTCGATACACTCCTCTCTGCGTGTTCTCGTCGAAGAATAGTAGTTGAGGAGATGCTTTGTAGTACGTGCTTTCACTGAATAGCTCTTTAAACTTAGCAGACACCGCGTCTTCAAGCTCACTATTCCTCACTTTCTCCTCGCATATAGCAGCGAAGACGACATACCTCTTTCTTATCCGCTTAACACTACTCGACTCCTCTCTCACTTTCAGCAAGGCACTGTATGCTCTAACTAGTCTTTGAAGCTTAATCAGCGTGACTAGTAGTAGTATGCTACAAGTAGACACTAATATGAGCGTGGCGATTAGGAGTTCATATAACATGTACTCACCTAAACTCAGACCACCAACTTTCTGGAGATTAGCTGTCTCGGAATATTTGTTAGAGCTAGCAGTGCAAATTTCTCTGGAATGTCGTAGAGGGTCTTTATAGCCTTAATAACCACAACAGGGTGTACTAACTCGTAGACACTACTAGCTGGAATTCCCAAGACGAATCCGACTTTGAATCTAACGAGCATGTTTAGCCTCCTGTAGAAGTAACTCTTCACCTCACTGCTACTGTGAAGTAGGTGTGTAATGTGGATTTCTAGTGGCTTATCGTAGTACTTCATTACACTGACTTGTCCTTTGTCTAGGATTTTGAGGTTACTCGGAGTTACCAGGATAGTGTCTACTCGGCTATCGTGAGCAGACCACCTAGCAACCTCAGTGCTAGTTGGGTGGACACTTACAATTTTCTCCCTGTACTCGACTCTCCCCAAGATCTCTCTGAGCTCATCTACGCTACTAGTGCTCACAACTATCTTATCTACAACCGCCGCTTTCGCGCTGAGCGGGCTAGTGGAATCTAAGCGCTTCTCGAGACAGGCGACGTGAGTATAGCCCATTTTGTAGTGCATTTCGAGTACTTCTCTAGTACAAGTACTAGCGTGAATATTAGCGAAAACTCGCTTCAAGACGGGAGCACCCGCTCTTAAATACGTAATTTAAGAGAGCACCTAGACTACTCAAATCACTGTTTAGTTGATCTCGATTAAATATCGACTAAGAGATTAGACTACTCCGCGCCAAGAACTCCTCTAGATCTCTGTAGCTCTTAACGTTCTTTAAGTATATCGTGAGTTTAACTACGTCGTCTGAGTCGACGAGCTGGAGTTTATTCATGTAGAGGCCCTGCTTTGAGAACCTTATAATAAACCTCTTTTCTCGAGGGTCGAATCTGAGTCTACTTGTAATTCTCAGTAGCCTCTTCTCGCTATCTTCTAACTTACTAGCAACGTACTTGACTATAGAACTCGCTAGTAGCGGATCTCTCACCACGAGTGACAAAATAACTATTGGGTTTCCGTAATAGCCCCTTTCTTCTCTCACAGCGAGTTCCAGTTTGGTCCTTATGTCTTCTGGGAGGAGGTTGCGTATTGAGCTCTCAACGCGCGAGCACTCTTCTGTGGCGTGGCAGAAAGCCGTGATCTCTACTGAGGAGACCTCTACTTCCCTCTCTCTTCTTCTAGCTTCTCCGCTACTTGCCAAGGTTCGCGAGCCCCTCTACTAGCCTCGTGTCTCTTCTTCAACAAGCGCTCTTTCTGCTTCTTCTTCCACTTGTAGTATACTGTGCCTCTAAGTCCTCTACTCTTTCTCAGCCCTCTCATCTTTTTACCTGCGCTTGTAAGCCCCCTGAACACTCTGCCTCTATTTTGCGGCTCACATATCCACTTAATTTCGGGGTCTCTGCATATAGACGGGTGGTTGGGGTCTACTAGTATGACCTCGAACCACTTGTACTTGCCGTCTTCGCCTACGTAGTAGCTATTTAACACTTCGAGGTTTCTATACTTCCTAGCAGCTCTCTCCTCGGCGATGAGTCTTAAGCTCTTAGCAGGAGCGTAGCCGTAAACACCCATTCTCTTAGGTCTACGCCCACTATCGGGTCTGGGTTTTCTCTGACCACCCTTTCTGACCCTCACGCGGACAACTATAAAGCCTATTTTAGCCTTGTACCCCAGAGCTCTCGCCCTGTCTAGTCTTGTAGGCTTCTCAATTCTCACGACAGTAGGCTCTTTTCTCCACTCTATTAGCCTTTGACGCAGTAGCTCTCTCAGCTCTCCCTTGTAGATCTGATGCCACGTTTGAGCCAAGTAGTGGTACATGCTTTTTGCCAATTTAGTACACCACTTTAGCCGGTATACTTTAAGACCTGCTAGGGGTTTATATAGAGTACTAGTGCGGTGACGCATGCTTGCCTATACCGGAGAAGGTTATTGGAATTGTCGGTAAGACTAATGTGGGCAAGTCAACGCTCTTCTCAGCGATGACAATGATCCCGGTGAAAATAGCGGACCACCCGTTCACGACAATAGAGCCTAATATTGGCGTAGCCTACGTCAGGAAGAACTGCGTTCACGTGGAATTAGGGCTTCCAGGTTGCAATCCTAGGAGTGGCTTTTGCGTTAAGGGGTACAGATTTATACCAGTAAAAATCATGGACGTAGCTGGTCTAGTCCCCGGAGCACACGCCGGGAGAGGTCTTGGAAACAAGTTCATGGATGATCTGCGCCAGGCAGACGCACTTATACACGTAGTAGACGCGGCTGGCTCAACAGACTTAGACGGCAATAGAGTAAAGCCCGGTACAACTGACCCTGTCGAAGAGGTGAAGACTATTCTCTTTGAGATTAATGAGTGGTTCAAAAACGTAATTATGAGAGTGTGGGAGAGCAAGATCTCGAGGCTCGTAATTACAGCGCAGAATCCACTAGAAGTCATATACCAGAACATCTCTGGACTCAACATTAAGCGAGTACATGTAATAGAGGCTATTAGAGCGTGTGGTCTCGAAGCCAAACACCCCAAGAACTGGACTACTAGTGACGTGGAGGACTTCTCTGTTAAGCTAAGAGAGATCTCGAAGCCAATTATAATAGCGGCTAATAAGGCGGACTACTCCGAGGCTAAAGACAACATTAAGAGGCTACAAGAGGTCTACGGGAGGGAAAACGTCGTTCCAGTTAGCGCGCTAGCAGAGCTGATTCTCAGAAAAGCAGCCAGCTCTGGTTTAATAGAGTACATTCCGGGTGATAGCGGGTTCGAAATTATAAAGCCTGACGCGCTTACAAGAGATCAGCTGAGAGTACTCGAAATGATCCAGGAGAGCGTGATTAAGCCCTACGGGTCAACGGGCGTGCAGGAGGTTCTCAGAAGAGTGGTTTTCGAGAAGTTAAAGCTAATGGTCGTTTACCCGGTAGCGGATGAGAACAGGTTTAGTGATCACAGCGGTAACGTGCTACCAGACGCCTTTCTCGTAGAGCGGGGGACAACGGCGAGAGAGCTGGCTTACGCTATACACACGGCTCTAGGTGAGGGCTTCTTGTACGCTATTGACGTTAAAAGGCGAAAGCGCGTAGGAGAGTCCTACGTCCTGGAAGACAACGACGTCATTAAAATAGTGTCTACTATGTCGCGCTAGTAGAGCTACGCCTCCTCAGAGTACTCTTTCTCCTCTCTCTGACTCTCTTCGCGCTCCTCTACTAGCCGTACTCTCCGCCTCTTCACGAGGCTCCAGTACCTCTTAGCCTCCTTGTAGTAGTAGTCGTCTTCTTTCCTACCCCCGAAGAACTCAAGTCCTCGTGTTAGTAGAATGCTCTTTAACTCACTAGCTTCTTCACTTGAGAGCTCTCCTCTCCTAGTTAAGTAATCAACTACTTGTATGGCTTCTTCGACTGTTCTACACCTCCTAATGTAGTCAATGACCGTTGGCACGTAGTTTCTCCACGGGTCTACAAACCCGCTCTCTACTCTGAGAGTGAGCTGTCTAGTCTTGTTGCCAAATATCTCTTCTGCTAACTTGGGAAATCTCCTCTTGAACTCCTCTATGTCGAATTCGTGTGACATAGACCTCACGTGACTAGGTAATGCTCTCACTGTAGTGTAGTGCGTGGGGGATATATAGTCTTTGGGGGGACATCCCTGTAGACAACAGTGCCCGGGAGTATCCAGCTATACGAGCCTATTTTAACACCCGGCATTATGGAGACATTTACGCCTGTCTTCACGTGCGCTCCAATAATACCCCCAAGTTTAACTCTCCCGGTGTCCTCTCGAACGCCTTTAATAGTCATCTTAATGGATTTCTCGTCGAGCCTTAAATTAGCGAGAATAGTACCAGCACCTAGGTTTACACCCTCACAAATGACACTGTCACCTATGTACGATAAGTGAGAGGCGTGCACGTTCTCCATGATAACACTCTCCTTAACCTCTACAGAGAACCCTATTCTGGAGTTTTGGCATATGACGCTCCAGGGCCTAATATAGGCGTGAGGGCCTATTACAGCGCCTTTACCTATGTAGGCTGGACCCTCAATCACTGTGAACGGCTTGATCTCGGCCCCCTCCTCGATCACGACACTGCCCTTAATGTAGACGGGGTCCTCGATTCTGCCCCTAATAGTGGTGGTGACGCCTTCTAGAGCGATTTTATTAGCCTCTATTACGTGCCACGGCTTGCCAACATCAATCCACTTACCACTGTACTCGTAGACTCTTA
>JAJHQY010000085.1 GCA_020833085.1 Desulfurococcaceae archaeon | reverse complement strand
AAACTCGTAGAGTTTATTGAGCCTGAGGGGGAGGAGTCTCTGTACAAGAGAATAGGGGTCTTTACTATTAATTCTAGTCCCAGTAGTCGAGTAAATGAGAGCAGAGACTATGAAGAGAGCCCAGGTAGATGAAGTCGATAGAGTTATAATTAGAGAGCTCTCGCGTAATGCCCGCGCTACGTACAAAGAGATCGCCAGAGTAGTGGGATTAACAGATGTCGCTGTTATGAAGCGTGTGAAAAAACTCGAGAGAATAGGCGTTATTAAAAAGTACACAGTTATTATCGACCCCCGAGCACTCGGCTACGAGTACAT
The DNA here is from genome assembly GCA_020833085.1 of Desulfurococcaceae archaeon. Next base: position 2,230 of record JAJHQY010000085.1, on the reverse strand, counting down.
TAGTTTCACTGGAATAAACGCAAGACCCGAAAAGCTCTTCGGCGTAGTAGAAGTGTTGAAGAGCAGGGACTACGTGAAGTACTTAGCGCTAACGGGGGGAGATCACGACATACTAGCTGTTATATGGGCGAGTACGCGGGAAGAACTCGAGAATATTCACAGAGAAATAGAGCAAATAGATGGAGTAGTAGCCGTATACCCCATGATACTAGCCACAACTATTAAAGACGAGTTCTACGTCTAAGCACTACTACAAACACTTGTAGCTGTCTCGATTGAGCACTAGGGTAAAAATATTATTTTGAGTGCAGAGTCTACTAGTTAGGTGTTACACTTGTCTCTATCACTACTTCAAGACCTCTTTAAGTACCTCTTACCGGAGGGTCTACTCAGAGGCTCTTTTATAGTAATAGCCGGTGAGGGGGGCTCTGGGAAGAGCGTTATTCTCACTCACATAGTTAAAGATGTTCTGAGCCTAGGAGAGCCTGTAATTTACGTGGCTTTTGATGACGACCCGCTAACTGTCTTAAAGCAACTATCAGCATTTAGAGTTCCCGTTGAGAAGTACTGTTCTGAGCGGTTATTTGGCATTATTGACGGGTTTAGTTATACAATAACGCAGCGTAGAGGAAGAGTCCACGCGTGTGTCTTAGACGAGGTTACACCAGATAACCCAGATGACATTGTAAACGCTCTTATCAGAATAGCCGATCAAGTGGGGCTGGGAGGCCGTGGTCTCGTAGCCATAGACTCTCTAAATGAAGTAATGATCACACAAGACCCAGTGCGCTTTGTTCGCTTCGTTAAGTCTCTGAGGGCTAATATCGCAAAGTCTCGCGGCGTGGTAACTGTAGCGACCCTCCACACGTCGACAAGTGAGCTCAGAAACTACCTCCTACTAGTAGAGCATCTAGTAGACGGAATACTAGAGACTAGTAGCCTGCCCGAAGAGCTGGCCGCTGTACTCTCGAAGAGGGAGATTCAGGCCTTTGTCAGGCAAATTAGGGTCTTGAAAATGAAGGGCGTCGCGCACAAGCAGGGCTGGTTCCTCTATGGAATAGACCACGAGGGCGTTAAGCCTGTTGTGATAAAGCAGTGAGTCTACTCGCTCCTGCGTCTCCCTACTAGTGCTCTCGCTTTCTTAATAGCGTTTTCAGCTAGTGTAGCGGGGTTTTCGGCGAAGACGTAGAGTCCGAGTGGAGAGTACTCTAACTCCGTGCAGTCTAGTGAGGAGAGCTCGTCGGCGAGTGCTATTTTAGCGTAGTAGACGTTAGAGTAACTACCACGTTTAAAGCAGAACACTACTTCTCTGCTCTCAATACTAGCAACTACAAGTGTGTAGTCACCCTGCTTTTCACTCAGAACCCTATTACTGCGAGCCCTGAGCGCGCTGATAAAGAGGTCTACTGGCGAGCTCATTACTAGACACTGTACAGTTTTTCTCTAACAGTCTGCGGTAGTGACTCCTCGCTCACAATTACAGCTGTGTGTGGTGGTTTCTTGGTCTTAAAGCCGACAATAATGTACCGAGATGGATCTGAAAGATCGCCTTCAACGCCTCCACGTCTAAATCTAACACCGAGAACTCGGACTTTAACGTAGTATCCGTCTGCCCGCTCAACGTATATGTACTTCCCGTGCTTGAGTCCCATACTGAAACACCTCTACTAACACTCTCACTTAACTCTATGTATACTCCACGTATACACGTAGCCCAATATAAAGTTTACGACAAAGCCCAGTAGTACTCCGATTAGCTGTGCGAGTATAAAAGGCGTTTTGAGTAGGAGTGGTAAGAGAGTCGCCATTAACACTTGTGTAGCCCAACTACCAATACTCGCAAAGTGGTACTTCACTAGCCTAGTGAGCACGCTTCTCGCGCTCTCATCTAGACCCGTTCCCCTAAACGTAACTCTCTCGTGAAGCGTAAAGTTCCAGATAACACTCATCTCAAAGCCCGTAGTAGAGGCTACAGGGTTAGCAATGTAGCCGTAGCCGGCTAGTAGAGTGTAAGCCAAGTGCGCAAAGACTAAATTGACTAGCACGCCGGACCCCCCAATAGCCGCGAAAATAAGTACTCTCAGTGGTTCTGACAGCGGCAGCGCTACTAGTCTAGGGAGTTTTCTAGAATATAGTTTAAACCACTCCTCATCACTGAGACTAACTAAAGCAACTTCACTACACTCAGGTTTCTCACCACTACGAGTAATAGCCCAGGTTACAACTCTCC
>JAJHQY010000084.1 GCA_020833085.1 Desulfurococcaceae archaeon | reverse complement strand
GACGCGGACAGAGTAGCCTTCTTAGACCCAGTAGCTGGCTTTATTAGACAGGATAGGATACTGGCGTTTTTCGCCAAGAAAATACTCGAAGAGAGGAGAGGTCACGTAGTTGTGAGTATTGATACCGGGTTTGTGGTAGATGATGTTGTAGAGGAGCTTGGTGGTACACTAGAGAGGTATGCTCTAGGCAAGACGCACGAGAGAGTTAGGGAACTAGGCGCGTCAAACGTAGTCATGGCTGGCGAGCCCTGGAAGCTCATATACACTAAGTGGGGTCCCTGGGTTGACGGTATACTGCAGGTGGGAATAGTAGTAAAAAACGTTGTGGAGAGGGGTAAGTCTCTCGTTAAAATTCTCGAAGAGGAGAATATACCGGACTACCCCTGGGACAGGAGGAGCTACCTGCTAGAGCCACTTGAAATCCGCGACAGAGTTTACGCGGATCTAGTAGAAGATGTGAATTACGCGCTGGGAGAGCCTGTAAGAGTACTAACGCTAGATGGCTACAGGTTCGAGTACCCGGATCGATCCTGGGTTCTAGTCCGCAAGAGCGGTACTGAGCCTAAAATTAGACTCTACGCGGAAGCCCAGGACAGGAATAGACTAGAATTTATTGTCAAAACCGTGGAGAACATAGTATTCAAGACTGCTAAGAAGCACGGGGGCAGAGTACTCGAGGTCACTATTGGCTAGAGTTAAAGGGGGTCTCGCAGAGTATTTTTGTGGTGGTGTCTTGGCTCTCTACAAGCCTTTTAAGAGTAAGAGAGAGGTTATCGAGAACATATTGAGAGACCTAGACCCCAGTCTCAGAGAGTACGCACGGGTAGTTCTAGAGAACATGACTCTAGAAGAGCTCCTGGGAACTAGTAGAGAAGAGCTCCTCAAGCGCCTTGAAGAGCTTAAAAAGAAGTCGATAAAGTAGTCCACGTGCTAGTCTCAGAGGAAGCTTTTTAAGACGGCTAGTAGTAATAGAAGTATTTGCCTCCATCCCGGTGTGCTAATGGAGGTTGCCAAGAAAATCTTCAAAGCGAAGATTTTAGACCTCGCTAGTGATAGACCAATTATAATTATTAATGAGAGTGATGCTAGAGAACAGGGAATAACACCAGGCAGTATCGTCCTGGTGACTGTAGGCGATAAGTTCTACTCAGCAACAGTAATGACGTCTCTAACCATGGTGAATCCTGGAGAGTGTCTTGTTACGAGAGACCTCGCGTCTAATCTGAAAATTACAGAAGGTAGTCCTGTTGGCCTCAAAGCTCTGGGACTTCCACAGAGTTTTACAGCTCTACAGAAGAGAATTGAGGGTGCTAAGCTAACTGAGAGAGAGCTGTACGCGTTTATAAAAGACGTCGTAGATGGCGTCTACGGAGAGGCTGAAATAGCCGCTTTTCTCGTAAGTCAGCTCTATAATCCACTAAGCGATGAGGAGCTGTCATATCTCATTAGAGCAATGGTAGACACCGGCGTAAAAGTGAAGTTTGAAGAAGTAGTCCACGATATTCACAGCATAGGCGGTGTTCCGGGGAATAGTAAAGTCGCTCTAATATCTGTACCCATAGTCGCGTCAGCGGGCTTACTAATACCTAAAACTAGTAGTAGAGCTATTACTAGTCCAGCCGGAACAGCCGACACTATGGAGGTTCTAGCGCGCGTAGACCTCACAGTGAGCGAGATCGTAGAGATCGCCAGGAGAGTGAAGGGTCTCATTGTCTGGGGTGGAAAACTGCAAATGGCTCCAGCCGACGACATATTTGTCAATATTGAGAGAAAACTCAGAATAGATCCATTACAGCAAATGGTTGCGAGTATTCTCTCGAAGAAGCTCGCTATGAGTGTAGAGAAGCTAGTTATAGACATACCGACTGGTAAAGGAGCTAAAGTAGCGTCTGTTAGCGAGGCAGAGAAGCTGGCTTCAATATTCCTGAGGCAGGCAGGGCTACTAGGAGTCTCAATTAAAGTAGCCCTGACTTACGGTGGCCAGCCAATAGGGACTACGGTGGGCCCGGCACTCGAAGCTCAAGAGGCTTTGGCGGCTCTAATTGAGAGAAAGGGTAGTAGAAGCCTTGTAGATAAGGCTATTCTCCTCGCTGGCCTGCTACTAGAACTAGGCGGCAGGGCGAGTCCAGGAACCGGTGAGGAGATGGCACGCGAGATCTTTCTGAGTGGTAGAGCGTACGAGAAGTTCAAGCAGATTATTGAAGCGCAGGGAGGTAACCCCGAGGTCAAGCCTAGTGATATACCACTCGGCCGCTATACTTATACTATTAAGTCTCCGCTTGAGGGGGCTGTAACACACATAGACAACACAGCTATAGCACTCATTGCCAGGACTTGTGGAGCTCCACAGGATAAAGGCGCTGGTGTAAAACTACACGTAAAAGTAGGCTATAGAGTTAACAAAGACGACCCGCTCTTAACACTCTACAGTAATAGCGAGTCTAGGCTAGACGCAGCTATAAAGCTACTGAGAGGGAACCCGCCCATAGTAGTTGAGGGTATGTTATTAAGAGTCCTCCCCTGACCTCCTCCCCGCCCTAAAGGGCGAGG
>JAJHQY010000083.1 GCA_020833085.1 Desulfurococcaceae archaeon | reverse complement strand
CACAACGCCCCTCTCGTACACGTTAAGAAACTCAAAGCTATCAGCCAGCTCTACGAGCTCTACGAAATCGGGTCTTAAGAGTAGTTGTTGCCTTAAGAGCTCTAATTCAGCTCGCGCAGTAGCCCTGTCTCTCACGCCTTCACGAGGCATGTAGGTCTCGCTGTCCCACGACATTAGTGAGAGTGCGTGTGATATACTCCAAATAGTCCTGTACTTCTCGAGTATCTTCTTTACAATGGGGTTTTCAAAGACCAAGCACAGCACCACTTAGAGTTACAAGCGGCGAGTTTAAATACAGCACTGCGCCTCAGCGCTAAGCTATATAGCCTCACCACTGCATACTCTACGCGGGCGCGGTGTCTACTAGTGTGGAGATTTAAAGTCTGCAGTGTAGAGGAGATGAAGTGGATTGACGAAGAGGCCTCCAGGAGAGGCGTTGACCACGCACTACTAATGGAAGACGCGGGCTCTGCTGTTTTCAGCCTTATTTTGAGAGTCTTCGGAGTTAGAGGCAAGAAGTTCACTGTTATCGCGGGTACTGGTAATAACGGTGGCGACGCGCTAGTAGCCGCTAGGAGGATCTATGCCCACGGAGGGCACGTAGAGGTTTTCGTAGTCGGCGACCCCGAGAAGTACAGAGAGCCCGCGCGGAGAAACTACGAGTTGGCGTGTAAACTGGGAATTCCACTAAGAGTTGTCAAGGGCGAGAGCGATCTCCCGGAGTTAGAGAGGTCTCTTCGAGACTGCGACGTCGTGGTAGTTGGGCTTATTGGTATAGGACTCAGGGGTGAGGTATCGGGCTTAGCTAGACTAGTTATTGAGACCGTGAACAGGTCTGGAAAGCCAGTTGTGAGTGTTGACATAGCCTCTGGTATCGATGGGAATAATGGTAGAGTCAGAGGAGTAGCTGTCAAGTCCACGTACACAGTCACTTTCGGCTTACCCAAGTACGGAAACATACTCTACCCAGGGTACTACTACTGCGGTAAGCTGTACGTCTCGCGCCTCTCCTACCCACCAGACCTCCTGGACTCCGACAAGATCACTGTTGAGCTGAACACTCCAGTAGCCCTTCCAGAGAGAGTTAGGTGGGGTCACAAGGGGGCTTTCGGCAAGCTCCTAGTAGTAGCCGGTGCCAGGTACTACTACGGAGCACCCTACTACAGTAGCTACTCGTTTCTCAAAGCTGGTGGAGGCTACTCGAGACTCGCCACACCAAAAAGTATTGTGCCAGTTCTCGCGGCTAAGTGTAGTGAAGTAGTGTACCACCCAATGGAGGAGACCGAGGAGGGCACATTAGCGTACAGGAACTACGAGTCAATAATGAGCATTATAAGAGAGCACGGAGTAGACATCGTAGTGCTGGGTCCCGGCACCTCTCTAAACTCCGAGACACAGGAGCTTATTAGAGCGCTCGCGGAGTCTATTGAGAGGCCTGTTATTATTGACGGAGACGGCTTGACTGCTATTTCCAAGAACCCGGAGGTCTTGAAGAAGAGAAGAGCTCCTACAGTTCTCACACCGCACCCAGTAGAGTTCACTAGGCTCACTGGCGTGAGCTTAGAGGCTCTTCAAGAAGACCCAGTAGGCTCTGTGAAGAGGGCTTCGCGGGAATTAAACTCCTACATTGTACTCAAAGGCGCACACTCACTCATAGCTCAACCAGACGGCAGAGTCTACATTAACATGACGGGTAATCCCGGCATGGCTAAGGCCGGTATGGGGGACGTCCTCAATGGCGTAATAGCCGCTATGTACGGTATCGGACTGAGAGACGTCGGCGAGGCTACTCGCATGGGTGTTCTAGTACACGGCTTAGCGGGAGACCTCGTGGCCGAGGACGTAGGCGAAGACGGCGTCACACCGGACAGCGTCCTCGAGTACTTGCCCCGAGCCGTAAAACTACTAAGAGAGAGACCAGAGTACATTGTCGAGAAGTACATGCCAGGTGAGATCTAGGAGTGTGAGTGCCAGCGAGTGTGCCGTGAAGCCTTTTAAGCGCGAGTACTTGCTCGAAGTGCTGAGAATCGAGGCCGAGTGTTTTAACCCAGAAGAGCGCTACTCTAGGCGCGTCTTCGAGTGGTACTTGCTACTAGAGCCCATATTCTACATTGCTGAGTGCGGTGGAGAGGTAGTTGGCTACGTCCTCGCGACTATACAGGGAGACACTTGCCACGTGGACTCAATAGCTGTGAGAGAGAAGTGGCGTAGAAGAGGCATTGGCGCAGAGTTGTTGAAGAGAGCTCTGAGCGAGTGTAGATCTCGCGGCGCTAAGAGAGCCGCGCTCGAAGTAGCTGTCGACAACGAGCCCGCGCTGAGACTCTACTCTAAACTGGGTTTTAGGGTTAAAGAGGTTATTCCGAAGTATTATCCGAGTAGAGACGCCTACTTAATGGAGAGAGAATTATGAGTATTAAGCCACTAATACCAGTAGACGTCGTTATTGATAGTAGAGAGGACACAAAACACCCGGAATTCAGGACTATGCTGGCACGTGAAGGGCTCCGAGTAGCTGTTAGAGAGCTACCTGTAGGCGACTTCCTCATAGTCGCGCCTCCGGGTAGGAGGAGTATTCTAGTTGAGAGGAAAACCGTTGACGACTTAGCTAATAGTATTAGAGATAACAGAATATGGGATCAGAGCAGGCT
>JAJHQY010000082.1 GCA_020833085.1 Desulfurococcaceae archaeon | reverse complement strand
TTTAAAACTCCTGGTTTGAATTAACCCGAAATGTACAGCTCGAGAATGGCGAATAGTACAGCTAATCCCGCCAGTAGAGCTGTTGCTACTGTTTCTACAATTGTTCTAATTGTGTTATTTCTAATCCTCCTCTCAGAGAGTATTATGAGGCCTGAGTAGCCGTGTACGAGTCCGAGTATTAACAATAGAGACCTCAACACGCGGTCTGTGTGCAACTCGCGCGCTCTAGGAATGAGCTTTAAGCCGGGTATTAGCATCTGATACCCAGTTAACAAGTACAATAGACAAACTACTAGTAGCGGGAGAGAAGTAGTTTCTACTAGTGTTAACAGTACTCTAAGTAGTCTCGGTCTAGCCACGTCTCCTCGCCTCGATGTACCTCCATATATCCTCAAAACTAGTACGCGGCGGCTTGCGCGGAACACCTAGTGGTATAATGTACATGGGTATTTCCTCGGGCTTAGCGCCAATAACTGCCTGGACTCTGTCATCGTAGAAAGCGCCTACGACTACTACGCCGTAACCTAGAGCAGTAGCCATTAAGTAAACGTTTTGACCTACGTGGCCGACTTCCATTGGAACATACCTCACTCTTCCGCGCTCACCGTAGCGTGCAACAGTTCTCTCGAATACAGCGCAGACAACAATACTAACAGGTGCCTCTCTAACCCACTCCTGCCCTAAGGCGGCGTCTGCGAGATCTCTTCTCAAATCACCCGTTTTAATAAGCGTGAGTAGGTGCCTGTGAACATCGTACTTGTAGACACCGGCTTTAAGGTACTCGCCTTCTCTAACCAGAACGCCCCTCTCACCAATAACCACGTATATTTCAAGGGGGTATGTCGCACCAGCACTAGGTGAGGCTCTTAACCCCCACTTCGGGTCTGTTACCCCGTACGCGGCCCACAGGATCATTGCTAAGTGCTCTATTCTAATCGGGTCACTAGTGTACTCTCTAATACTCCTCCTGAGAAGAATAGCCTCCTCTACACTCATATTAGTGATCCTCGCTGGGAGAGGCAAATAAACTACACTATCAGCTACAACCACCTCTTCAAACCTGGCAACTTCAGGTTTAAAGATAAGCCAAGCAGCGTAAGAAACTACTAGTAGAGTTAGCACACACGAACCGAGTAAATTAATATTTACGCGAGCTCGCAAAAAGACCCCTGAAGTAAATACGAGGAGATATGCTTAAATTCATTCTATGTACATAAGGTAAATTAGCACTAAAAGAACGTGAAGAAAAGAGTTCTCCACTCAGCCTCTCTCGCCTTCTCAACACCTCTTACCTAGGAAGAAGCGTAAAGACTCTCACCGATATTAAGGAGTGTTGCGCGGGACAAGCCCTGTGCTTCCTCTAAACTAAGTGAGGACTACTTCGATTACTGCTTTCTCGTCTGGTTGTTCTAATTTAAACGAGACTATGTGTTTAAATGAACTCAAGTCTATTTTATTGAGTCCTTCACGTATACTCTGCGTGTAAGTGTCGAGTTTACTTGCTGGGAGCCCGATATCGTACTCTACTATTGTCAATTTATTCACTTTACTAGCGTGTATTCTCAGCTCCGGCTCTCTGTAGCCTGTTAGTGGAATTCCACCAAACATTCTGTTTCTCACAGCGAGCCCAGAGACCTTAAACACTAGTGGTGGGCTCCGCGCTGTTAGCAGCGCGTGCTCGGGGACAGCAATAATACTCTTAACCCCCACATCTACTGGCGTGGCGTCGAGGCCTCCGAGATTAGGTGCTGTATTAGTACCTAGTAGTATTTTATCTCCCATCTTAGTCATACTTGTAACTCTAGCTCCGAGCGCCATGACTATTCTGGCTACCGGCGGGGTAATGTAGACTAGAACAGTTGGACCCGCAATATAGTTGTAGAGTAGTGCTCTCGACTTCTCCTCGGGGCTTTCTCCGCGTGCGTGTAAGTAGCCGTGAGTATAGGAGTTGAAGACAGCTAGGACTCCACCTCCAAGCTCTAGAGCATTACTTCTAAGCGGGCCGTACGGGTTCTCTCCGAAGTCAAATAGCCTAATAAACTGTAGCGGCGATATTTCTGGTTCAAGTGGATTACCCACGAGAACACCTCCCCTGAAGAAGTGCCAGTACCTAGTGTAAGCTGATATAGCGTAGCCACTAAACCTGTGCTCAACGCCGTGCCCGTCAACACTAATTTCCTCCCAGTTACTAACTGGCTGCTCGAGGACTCTCTTAGAGTAGGGGTCGTAGCACTGAACACCGTCAATACCTCTAAGCCAGTTTGGCTGCATGTCGAAACACAAGTACTCCAGGAAGAGTGCGCCCTTGAGCGCAGGAGTAGTAGTGACGAGTGTGCTCTTGCCACTTCTCCTCTCAACTCTGTAAACTCCGAGATTTCTGTGACCATCTGCGCGACCAATGAGGAGCTCGTCGTTGACTCTATCGTGTATTATTACTGAGACTTCACCAGCCCACTCGTACTCGTGGTGTATACTCTCACTCCACACTAATCGCACTCTCTTCTCGTAGATATCGTACTCGTGTACGTGCGAGTACTTGTTCCTGAAATCGATCTCACCGATAAACCCGCGCTTGCCTTTAAACACGGCTGGTGCGTGAACCCAGCCACCAAAGTAGATGTAGTTGTCCACGACTTCTACGGCGTTGTAAGTATC
>JAJHQY010000010.1 GCA_020833085.1 Desulfurococcaceae archaeon | reverse complement strand
GTGCTTCTCCTCGAAAGCCCTCTTAATAGACTCCAGAGTAGCGGGGGCTCCAACGGGCACGGTTAACTCCCAGCCCTGCCCCCTATACCTCACGTCAGCGTACCTCACGTAGTAGTCCGGCTCTAGCCGCGCCAGCCTCTCCTCGAGCTCTCTAAACGCCTTCTCGGGGTCTCCCGGGTGGGCTCTCCTAGCCTCGAACTTGAAGTCCGCCATTAACATGCCGAGAGCCGTGAAGACTCCTGGCAGTGGCGGAATAACCACTCTCTCCACGCCGAGCTCCTCTGCGAGCAGCGCAGCGTGCTGCGGCCCAGCACCGCCAAAAGCCACTAGCACGAAGTCGCGGGGGTCTAAACCCCTCTCAACGGTGACCAGCCTAATACACCTCGCCATGACGAGGTTTATCATCTCGACAGCCTCGCTGGCGACCTCGTAGGGGTCTCCCAGCGCTCTCAGCGCTTCAAGAGCCTTCTCTCTGTGCAGGGGCAGAGCGCCTCCCAGCAGAGCGCTGGGCAGTCTCCCCAGGACTAGGTTAGCGTCTGTAATAGTGGGGGCTACGCCGCCCCTACCATAGCACACGGGGCCGGGGTCGGCGCCGGCGCTCAGGGGGCCCACTCTGAGAGCCCCCGCCTCGTCTCTCCATATTATAGTCCCGCCGCCGGCCGAGACCTCGGAGAGGTCTACAAACGGGTATCTCACCGGGTAGCCAGAGCCCTTCACTACTCTCCCGTAGTGCACTTCACCACCCACTTCGTACTCAGTAGTCAACTGGACTTCGTAGTCCACTACTGTAGCGGCTTTAGCAGTAGTCCCGCCCATGTCTAGAGAAATAACTCTCCTCAGGCCCAGTAGCCTGGCCAGCTCTGCAGCCGCTACCACGCCAGCGGCGGGGCCCGACTCAATTAGCTGAACAGGTCTCTTAACAGCCTCCTCCACGGTTACTAGGCCCCCCGAGCTCGACATAACGTAGACTACTGCGCCGCGGCTCCCCGCGTACTTCTCGATCTTCTCGAGGTAGGCGCTGACAACTGGCATTAGAGCCGCGTTCACGACGGCCGTGCTAGTCCTCTCGTACTCGCGGGGCTCCCACGCCACTTCGTGCGAGAGAGACACGTACTTGAACTTCTTCTTCAAGACCTCGCCCGCGACTAGCTCGTTCTCGGGGTTGGCGTAGGAGTGGAGGAAAGAGACAGCCGCGCTCACCGCGCCGAGTTGCAGCGCCCTCTCAGCTAGTCTCTCCACTTCTCCAGGGTCGACTCTCTTCAAGACCTCGCCAGTCCACAGTGTCCTCTCGTCTACTTCGAATCTCAGCTCTCTCGGAACGAGCGGCCTCGGCTTCTCGAAGTACAAGTCGTAGAGTCTAGGTCTATTCTGCCTCCCGATTTCAATGACGTCTCTAAACCCCCTCGTAGTGAAGAGAGCTACTCGCGGCACCTCCAGGCCTAACTGCCCCAGAAGCGCGTTAGTGCCAATAGTTGAAGCGTGCACGACTTCTCTGAACTCAAGTCTCTCCAAGCCCTCGATAACAGCTCTCTCGGGGCTCCTGGGAGTTGAGAGTAGTTTTAGAGTTCTAATCTCTCCACTCTCATCTAGTACTACGAAGTCCGTGAATGTCCCCCCGACATCTACTGCTACAGTGCGAGCCACAGAGACACCTGAGTCCACGTGAACTCATAGAGGCAACACCTATATCAGCTCTCCCAGAGCAGAGCCCGCTTCTAGAGGAGTCTAGTGCACCAGCACGGAGGGGGGGCTGTATCTGCTTACTAGTGAGGAGAGGGCCCCCTCAGTGCGGAGTGCGCTGGAAGTAGACGCTGTAGTGTTGACGCCTCGGGCTCGGCGAGCTCTACTCGGCTACGTGACCATAATATTTTTAAACCCTCGAACCACATGTTCACTATTAGCACTTGCAATGGTACTACTAAGTGGCGCAGTGCGGGGGGGATCTCTATGAAGAGTATAGAGGAGTTGAGGGCTGTTGCCAATGAGATCTGTGCTAAGTACGGCACGCTCTGCTTCTCTGAGGGAGACCCTGATAAACTAGTGCTCTTCGGGTTGACGTGGGTTGAGAACTTCTACTACGTAGACCCCGTCGCGTGTGCTAGAAACCCCGTGTGCGTTGAGACTATTTTCGAAATGCACAGCACAGTCTTCAAGCTGGCACTAGAGGGCAAGTACACTGTAACTATTAATAAGAGGCTACTAGAGAGGGCGGTTAGGAGGCTACTCGAGCTGAGCGAGAGACTCAGCACTGTAGCCACTTCAGTGTAAATAGGCACACGCGACTCCGCGCCAACCTCCAAGTTATTAATAAGAGTGCCCTTCTCTCTCCACTACACGGTGGGCTCTGTGAGTAGCCTCGAGGAGTATAAGCCCAGAAACTGGGAGCTAGTAGTCTGCGTAGTGCTCTTCGCGCTGTGGACTGTACCGGCAGTGCTGCTGGACAAGCCCGATGTTAAAGTCCTCGGAGTGCCGGTTCTGTGGTTTTACTACATTGCTCTCTCAGTCGCGACTTCACTAGTCATTACTCTAATGTACCTAGTAGAGGAGAGGTGGAGGCTGTGAGTGTAGCTGTCTCTATAATGCTCTCGACAATACTAGCCTCGGCTCTAATAGGACTCCTCGCGGCTAAACTGAGAGTTAAAGCTCTGAGAGCAGACACCTACATAGTCGCGGGCAGGGCTCTCGGCACGCTAGTCTACTTCTTAAACGCGGCCGCGGCTATTTACAGCGGCTACACTTTCCTGGGCGGTGCCGGCTACTCCTACAAGTTCGGCGCCGCCGCTATATTTATGTGGGCTACTTCACTGCTAGGCTACGTAGTGGGCTACATCGTAGCCCCCTACATATGGAGTGTTGCGAAGAGAAACAACTTACTGACGTTCTCGGACTACATTATGTGGAGGTACGGGAGTAGAGTACTAATGGTCCTGGCCGCCGCGATCTCTGTTATCTTCAACGTGCCGTACGTTCAAATGCAGATACGGAGCGTCTCAATACTCCTCGACCTGTGCTCGGGTGGAGCTGTGCCAGCACTACACGTGGCGGCACTCTCCTTCCTGCTAGTAGTTCTCTACGTGTTTCTCGGAGGCATGATCTCAGTGGCTATTACGAACGTCTTCTTCGGCGCGTTAATGCTGGCAACTATGTTTGGAGGTAGTCTAGCTGTAATTCTGAAGTACTTCGGGGGGCTCCCGGGACTCTACAGCGCAGTTGAGAGTGTGAGCCCAGCTCACTTAACACTGGGATTGAGGTCTGAGGCGTGGTTTATCTCCACGATTATTGGAACGGCTCTCAACTTCTGGGTCTGGTCTACGAGAGTACAGCTACTCTACACAGCCAGAGACGTGAGAGTCTTGAGGAGGGGTATGGCCCTGCTCTCCTGGTACATTATTCTCGGCACAGTGTGGATTACTCACGTGGGCCTCGCCGCGCTCGCGCTCGGCTTAAAGCTCAGAGACCCGGACTACGCGTTCGCTAGAGTAGTAGAGCTCGCTTACGGTGAAGTAGCACTGGGACTCGTAGCGGCTGGCGGCGCGGCGGCCTCGCTCTCAACAGCCGCTGCCATACTACTAGACCAGGCGAGCACCACCGCGAGAAACATGATTGAGCCCTTAACGCGCGCGAGACTCGGAGATAGAGGGCTAGTAGCGGTCACTAGAATACTAGTACTAGTCTACGGCGCCATCTCTACTGTGCTCGCCTACACCTCGCCGGGTCTACTAGTAGACCTCTACTTGCTGAGTGCTAGTGGTGTACTCCAGCTATTCCCGGCGCTGATAGTAGGGGTTTTCTGGAGGAGTCTCAGTAAGCTAGAAGTAATACCCGGACTAGTAGCCGGAGAAGTCGCAGTCGTAGTACTCTACGCGCTTAAACTAGAACCCTATGGAGTGGCCTACATGATGTGGGGGCTACTAGTGAACGTAGCAGTTATACTCGTAGTCTACGCCGCCAGGAGACTAGCCGCCGGTATCAAATAACACGCTCTTCTTTATTTACTCCAGAGACACCACTCTATAGTAGTGTGTACTTGGTGTGTGTAGAGTGAAGTACAAGTTAATCTACCTCGTCGTAGACGGCGCAGCGGACAGCCTAGCAGACCACGTGACTACTCTCGAAGCAGCTGTAAAGCCGGGACTGGACTGGGTTGCTAGTAGAGGTGTGTGCGGGCTACTCTACCCCGTAGAGAGGGGCGTGGCCCCCGAGAGCGACGAGGCTGTTATATCACTACTAGGCTACAACCCCCACGAAGTGTACCCGGGTAGGGGTGTTCTAGAGGCTCTCGGAGCGGGGCTCGAGTTGAAGTGGGGCTATGAAGTGGCTTTCAGAGCCAACTTCGCCACAGTGGACCCGGCTACGAGGAGAATTATTGACAGGAGAGCGGGGAGAAGGCTCACTAGTGAAGAGGCCCGCGAGCTCGCGAGAGCCGTGGACAACATGGAGCTCGGAGAGTACGAGGGCTACGCGAGAGTAGTAGCGACGGTGAGCCACAGAGCTGTAGTAGTTATTGGTAGCAGGAGATACAGGCTCTCCCCACTAGTCAGCAACAACGACCCCGCGTACGCTAGGAGGGGGCTCGTGAGCGTAGCCGTGGAGAACCCCAGCCCCTTCGTAGAGGAGATCAAGCCACTAGTACCCACTAGAGAAGCCGAGATTACTGCTAGGCTCGCGAACATCTTCTTCGAGAAGGCGCTCAGAGTGCTATCTGACCACCCACTAAACGCGGAGAGAGCTAGGCGCGGGCTACTACCCGCTAACGCACTGCTACTCAGAGACGCGGGGGGAGAGCCCCCGAGAGCTGAGCCCCTGCCAGTCAAGTACCAGTGCAAATTCGCTGTCCTAGCGGAAATGCCGGTTGAAGTGGGAATTGGCAGGGCTTTCGGCGCCGACACAGTAGAGCTGAGCCGGCCCACTGGAGACCCGCGAGTAGACTACGACGACAGGCTCAGAGCAACGCTCAGAGCTGTTAGGAGCTACGACATTGTCTACGTGCACTTAAAGGGCCCTGACGAGCCGGGTCACGACGGGGACTTCGAGTTGAAGAAGAGGAGAGTCGAGGAGATAGACAAGTACTACGTTCAGCCACTAGTCGAGGAGGTCAGGGACAAGTACGCTCTACTAGTAACAGCTGACCACGCCACTCCCCCCAGTAGGAGGGCCCACACGAGCGACCCTGTGCCAGTAGCCCTCTACACGCCAGAGGTCAAGCCGGACAGCGCCGCCAGGTTTACTGAGAGGGAGTGCGCGCGGGGGGCTCTCGGAGTAGTAGAGCACGGCTGGCTACTACTTCCACGTGTACTGAGAGAGTACTTGTAGTGGTATAGTGGCTTGGCGCTCAGAGTCTACGTTCCACTGCACATTTCAGGCGTGTGGATACCGCACTACTCCGAGAACCCCCTAGAAGCGGGGAGTACCGGCGCGGGCCTGGCTGTGACTACTCTCCTAGTGGCTGAGGAGGTGAGCGAGTGCGGTATTTTTCTAAACGGCCTCAGAGTCCTAGTAGACCAGGCGCGGGAGCTGTGTAGTGAATTAGGAGTGGAGAGAGGGGTCTCGGCGAGGTCGTGGTTCAGCCTCGGCGCGGGCTTCGGGGTCTCTGCGGCGCTTCTAGTATCACACAGCCTCGTGCTTCACAGCGCGCTACGCCTCCCACTACTCAGGGCTCTCCAGAGAGCACACGTCTTGGAGGTCAAGTACAGGACTGGGCTGGGAGATGTGATTGCAGAGTACACGGGGGGCTTCGTGGTGCGAGTCAAGCCAGGCGCCCCCGGTGTGGGAGTAGCGCTGAGAGTGCCTGTTAAGAGCAGAGTAGACTTAGTGCTAGTTGAAGTGGGCGCTGGTGAGTCTACTAGCTCAATGCTCTCGAGAATGAGCAGAGAGCTACTGGCTGAGGGTGAGAGGCTACTAGAGAGAGTACTAGACGCTCAGGACTTACTAGTGTTCTTCGAGTCTGCGAGGACGTTTACTAGTAGGCTGTTCAACTACGGCCCCGCGGAGAGGGCTCTGCGCGGCTTGAGGGGCGTAGTAGACTACTACTTGAAGAAGTCCGCTCTCGTCGCGTGGTGCGAGAGAGAGCACACCTGGGATGTCATCTCGGAGCTCGAGAAGAGAGGGTTTAAAGCGCGCTACGCCACTATATCGCCCATGGGTGTTCACGTTGTGGATACCCCCTAACCACCCGAGGCGCGAGAGTCTACTCATAAGAGAGAGGCTCGTAGAGGGGTTTAAGAGGGGCCTCGTAGTCCCAGAGGGCTTAATAGCGCACGGCCGCGGGGAGTGCTTTGACTACCTCGTAGGCGAGTCCACTCAGCCCTTCGCGCTGAGAGCTATTGAGGCGGCTGTAGCGGCGCTGCTACTAGCTAAACACCCAGTTATATCAGTGAACGGGAATACAGCCGCGCTCGTGCCCAGAGAGGTAGTTGAGCTGGCTCGCGAAGTCAACGCGAAAATCGAAGTGAACTTGTTCTACAGGACGCGCGAGCGGGAAGAGGCTATTGCGAAGTGGCTGAGAGAGCACGGAGCCGAGGAGGTACTGGGTGTTGGTGAAGACGCCTCAGCCACTATACCAGAGCTGTTTAGCGAGCGGAGGAGAGTCAGCCCCCGCGGAATACTAGTAGCAGACGTCGTGCTAGTCCCACTAGAGGACGGAGACAGGACGGAGGCCCTGAGGAGAATGGGGAAGACAGTTATAGCCATAGACTTAAACCCCCTCTCCAGGACGGCTAGAGCGGCGTCAATTACAATTGTAGATAACGTTGTGAGGGCTATTCCAGTAATGGTTGAGAAGGCTAGAGTAATGAAGAAAATGAGTAGAAGTGAGCTAGAGAGTATTCTCAGAGAGTACGATAACAATAAGATACTACAAGAAGCGCTGAGACACATACTGAATAGACTCGGTGAGCTCGCCGCGAGCAGGCTCACGCTGTTTTAACGAGTAGAGTGAAGAGGACTGAGAGTAAAAAACTGCAATTAGAGCAACTAGATGCCTCGAAAACCTAGTAGCCCCCGACCTCCTCTAGTACTTCCTCAACGGTCTCTTTACGCTTGGCCTCCTCAACACCCGGCGCTCTGTACTCTCTCAGAAACAGCTGCCTGTCAATAATGCCGGCTAAGTAGACGAGTACTGTTGGAGCTATTAGTATTCCTAGCAGAGCGTAGTCCTCGAGGTGTGCTGGTATGCCCTGTATTATAGTGGAGAGCCTCACTAGCTTATACGGCGTTACTCCTAGTTGCGGACTAAACCTGTTGAGATTCCATATCATGAGCGCCAGCATGAGCCAGTTTGTAGCGAAGTTCATTAAGCCGGGTCTCCTCGGGAACAGCATTAATCCTGGAACGCGCTTCTTGGTTAGCGGTGGCAGGAGATTTGACCCCATAAATCCGAGCTGGTCTTCGAGCACGTGTGCCAGGTATCCCAGCGCGCAGGCTACGGCTAGGTATAAGTAGTTAGCGTAGCCCGCTAGTAGCGCCACTAACCCGACTACTAGGCCCGCTATTAGACTCGCTGTTATACTGTGCGAGAAGCCCCTGTGCCACGGTATAAACACCTCTTCTACTACTTCACCGGACTTCACGTAGCCTATTTCAGGGCCCGAGAAGGCGTCAATAACTGTTGGTCTGGGGTAGACTTTTCTAAACGGGTACTTAGTGTACGCTACACCCACTCTCCTGTACTCCGGCGGCTCAGTGCCCTCTAGTGGTAGCCCGCCCGTTGAGACGAGGGGGCCCATGTAGACTACTATTCTCTTATTGTCCTGGTCGTAGTGTACTAGAAACCTCCTGTAGAAGTCTCCTACTACTCTAATATTGTGTATTTTAATAGTCACCATTCTCCCCGACTCGTACGCCCTGTCAATAGCCTCCGCCACCTTGTTCGCTATGTACTGCGGGTGAGGAGCGTCAGCTACGTTCCAGTACGGTTTACCGTCTTCGCCTATGTCGAGGAAGCCCGAAATACTCACTCTCCTCCTCGCCCTCGCCGCATCCTCAACGCTCGACCCCAGGGCCTCTCTCAGCTTAGTGTAGTCCCTGTCTCTAGCCACTACGAGTATCTCGCCGGTCTCGTCTCTAAGCGTGAACTTGGCGAAGCCCTCTCTCTCCTCGAGTACTCTCTCAATGTAGCCTTCAATGTAGTAGAGCCTCCACCTCTCCGCCTCGCTCAGCCTGCCGATCTTTACTCTCCTGGGGGAGAGTTTCGTCCTCGGATCTCGCGGCGCCGGGTCTGCGACTATGTCTTGTCTCCACAGAAACCTCCTGAACTTGAAGTCGACGAAATCCGGCATGTACGCCGCTACTCCCGCGAGCACAGGCCACATTACTCCGTTAATGAGGTCTGCCAGTAGTGGCGGGAAGAACGTCACCACTGCTAGCCCGGAGAAGAAGTGAGTCCACCCTCTCATCTCGATCACCTAATGCCCAGTACCGTTAGGACTTCGTCGGTGTAGCCCGTGACGTTGAGCAGTACTGGGAGTATTAGCGCCCCCAGGCAGTAACTCAGCCTCGTGTTGAACACCATTGCCGCGAAGCCGACGGCCGTGGCCGCGGCTAGGAGGAGTAGCCCGTTGAGCCCCGTCAAGTAGTACACTAGCGCCACTAGGAAAACGGCTACTACAGCCGAGATCTTCGCGTAGCTCACTCTCGTGAGTAGCTTAGCCACGGCCTTAGACATGTATATCGTGCCTAGAAGCGAGACCCCCGCGACTAGGACTATTAGCGCGGCGCCGTAGTAGAACTCAATCCACGTTTTAGGCGTGTATAAGCCCCCGACAAGCCACGCCACAGCCCCCCTAGTTATTCTCATTGTCGGGTGGAAGAGGAAGAACAGGGCGCCGGTGTAGTAGACCGCTCTAGCGGCTCCCTGGCTAATTAGAAATGCGTCGTCTCCTCTACTACTAGCCATGTGCCCCCCTATGAGAGCCCCCATCCCCCCAGTTATAACTGGGAAGAAGGCCGCGATTCCACCGCCTATAATGCCCGACGCCGCGCCGTTAACAACAGCGCTCGGAGCTGTCTCTACAACGTGCCTAGTATCTTGTGGTGGGAGTGTTCTCCTGGAGATAATGTTTCTCAGAACCCAGGGTAGCCCGAAGAACCCTATAAATAGTGGCGTCAACCTGGCGAATGAGACTTCGAGTTTAATTAGCCCGGAGTAGGTCGCGTAGAGGCCCAGTACGCCGGAGGCGAAGAACACTAGTAGCCCTCCTAGTATCTGCCTCCACGCTAACCAGAGCCTCTCGAGGCCGCTCCGCCCCAGATCGCCCTCTTTGGGCCACTCGCTGAGAAACATGAATAGCACGACTGCTAGTAGCGCAAACCAGTAGTACGGGCTGAACAGGTTGTATATTATGGGCATAACCACTACTCCAGCAGTAGTCATGAACGCTACGAGGAAGAGCAGTCCTATCAGCGCGCCTATACAGTAGAGTAGCACTGCCCTGTGACCGCGACCCGCTAGCAGGTATCTCTGAGAGGGGAACAGCATTAACATCATTGACTCGTCCGAGACGCTGAGGTACGTGGAGGCTATGGAGCTCATAAACGAGAAGGCGACGACAGCGCCGAGAGCGAAGTAGGGCGCCGCGTACTCGCTCCCCCCGGTGAACAGTGGGGTCGCGTAGAGTACTAGTATCATTAAGTTAGCTACGTGCAGACCCGGAATCCACGAGAGGGCTAGACCCAGCCCCGCCCCCATTAAACCCCAGAGTATTACGTCAATTGGCGAGATGAAGTACTCCACTACCACCACCTAGCCTCTAACTACGAGTCCCTCCCTCGAGATCACTATTATCTCGTCTTCGCCCCGGTAGACGTCTCTGTAGCCCGCTACGTCTACTACGGATCCCGGTGGCGGCGGGTTTATGCCGAGGTCGCGCACAGTAGACGCCGGCACGAACACGAGTATTGTGGCGCCCGACGCGTCTCTAATGTATATTCTCCAGTTTCCACCACTTACAACTGAGGAGCTAACAACCGTTGCGTTTAGTATTCTCAGAGGCCTCCCCACTGGCTGTTGAAGCGCCTCTGCGACTGTGAGGGTTAGGGGCTCTCTCCTCTCGAGGACTTCGCCGGCAATGTACCTTATTGTCGTTGGGCTGGTGACCGTCCCGTTAATTCTAATAAGAGACCTCCACCCCACTACAGCCGGGTTGAGTAGAGAGATCACTTGAGCCCTGTCCATAGTGACGTTAACCGCGAACGCCTCGTCAGTAGACCTCACCTCTACGTAGTACGTTCCAGCGCTGTAGTATATGGCGTAGAATAGCCCAGTAATCGACACGTTTTGATTGACGTAGTTGGGCACGTCTCTAATATCAATAACAGTGAAAACAGGGGGGCGTACTGGCTGAACTGGAGAGAACCTTATTTCTTCTAGTTCTCGCACAACGATCTCTGGGCTCACCCCCCTGTAGTAGTACACTACTCCGCAGAGGTCTGTGTATGTTCCCGGTAGTGACAGGCTACTTACTACCGCTCCAACTAGCTCTCTGCTATAGGCGTAGTAGAGGGCGTTGGGCACTAGGACTGTAACTCTGCCACGAGTAGTTGCAATGTCGAATAGTAAGCCCGCAGACACGTTTCTCGGGTTGCGCACAGCGCCCCTTGCACACACGTAAGAGTACTCAGCTACGCCCTCGAGCGTGTCGACGTACACTCTCTCTCCACTCGGCCTGCTAAGTATGTATATGCCCCTCACGTCTTGAAGGTAAGCGTACGTGAAGTCCTCTCTCACTCTGACTTGAACGAGGAGTCTGACTCTATCGCCAACAAAGGGCAGCCTGCTCACTCCCTGTTTAAGTATCTCTGAGGCTAGTGGGTCGTACGCGTATACTGGGAGCTCGGTTGGCGAGGAGTTGTCTCTAACGTATATTGTTAGTCTCAGCTTACCTCCGAGGACGTCTACTCGCGGAGGAGACGTGACAAGGCCCTCAATGTACACTGTAGCGTAGTTCATTAATATGTTGTTTTCGAGGTCTCGTATAGGGACGACGGGCATTGGCGACTTGATGGCGGCGTAGTAGACGCCAACTAACCCCCCTACAACTAGTACTACTGCTAGTACTCTCAGCAACCCCATGTTTACTGGTCTCCTAGGAGCCATTTCAGGGTAGTAGAGGTATTTCTCAATATCACTAGTCTCAGGCCTGCTAGATGTGGACATCAAACCCACACTACACTGTCTTGTTGGTATTTTCTACTGTGCGCGATTTTTATACTTTTAGCTACACGTAGTTGACGGCAAGTTAATTATGAGAGTAAGTAATTTACTTGACTAAATTTATAAGGGTGTCTACTATGTATACTTACCTGGTGAGCTAGAAATGTGTAAACACGATCTCCACGAGCACCACCACGATCTACCAGGATCGTGGGAGGAGCACGGCGACAACTGTTGCCCCCACCACGCTAGGCACTGGAGAATAGGCCACACGCCGCTACGTGGACTACTACACTTACTAGTACTGAAAATTCTAAGTAGGGAGCCTATGAGAGGAGTTGATGTGCGCGCTAAGCTGAAAGAAGAACTCGGCCTAGAGGTCCCCGCTTCAGCTGTCTACACTATTCTAAGTCTACTAGAGAGCAGGGGGCTTGTCGCCTCAACGTGGCAAGTTGAGGAGAGGGGCCCCGCTAGAAAAGTGTACAGAATTACCGAGGAGGGCCTAGACTACTTAAACGACGCCGTGTCCAGGATTAGAGAGTACAGGAGAGTTATCGAGTACTTGACGCAGTAAACTACTAGTGGAGGAGACTCCACGCGAGCTGTTTTTTAGCTAACCCCCACTACTCCACATACTCGGTGATGCGCGTTTTGAGTAGAGTGTCTAGGCGTGTAAGTAGTCTACCGCTAAATCCTCACAGGGTCTTAATAGCCAAGGCGCACGAGCTGAGGAGGCGCGGTGTCAGAGTATACGACTACACCGCCGGCCAGCCGGGGCTACCTCCTAGTCGCGAGGCTCTCGAGTACTTCATGGACATGGTTAGAAAAGACCCCTTTAAGCACTTCAGGTACATGCCGACACAGGGGCTACTAGAGCTCAGAGAGGCTCTCTCAGAGGACTTGAAGAAGTACGGTGGTGTAGACGTCTCGCCGGACCAGATACTCATAACTACAGGCGGCGCTGAGGCCCTACTAATATCTGTTCTCGCGCTACTAGACGAGGGCGACACTATCCTGCTACTAGACCCCTCGTACAGCGTGTACTGGGACCTCGCTGTTTTCGCTAAGCTGAGAGTAGAGGTCTGTACTCAGAGCTTTGAGAGGGAGTTCAACCCGGACCCCGAGTGCGTTAAGGAGAAGCTGAGTAGGGCTAGAGCTGTGCTCTTCGCGAGCCCCGACAACCCCACTTCTCGCGTTATAAGTGAAGAGCTCGCGAAGACTATTGTAGAAACCG
>JAJHQY010000080.1 GCA_020833085.1 Desulfurococcaceae archaeon | reverse complement strand
GAGGAGGACTACGCGGAGTTCTACGTGGCGACACTCTACACTAAGATACCAGTAGAGTTCCACATTAGAGATAACAGAGTAGTAATGATCTACGAGAGGTACCTACTAGTTAAAGAGCGCTAGGAGGCCGCGCGCGTTGAGATACCCCGTTGTAGACCTACACGAAGACATCTCAGTGTACTTCACTCTGCACGGTGGTGGACAGCCACTGGGGGATTTCAGAGAGGACGTGCCGGGCCGCGAGGCTGACATCCCCAAGTACCTCAGTGGAAACGTCAAGCTCGTATTCGCCTCTATATTCCCCGGCATTGAGACTTTCAACCCGAGAGACTCTCTGAGACTAGTACAGCTGTACGGCAAGTGGCTCCCGGCAACGGGGTTTAGAGCTCCGCAGTCTACGCTACTAGAGCACTTCTCAGTATACTACAGGCTCGCTGAGGCCTACTCGGAGCTCGTGCTCGTCGAGTCTACTACTGATATTCAGAGAGTCCTCGAGAGCCCGGGTAGAGTGGGGCTACTACTACACTTAGAGGGCGCCGAGGCCCTGGATGACCCCTACGACCTCGTCTTGTTAAAGAGGCTTGGACTTAGGAGTATTGGGATAACGTGGAACTACAATAACAAGTACGGGTCTGGGTGCCTCTCAAAGAAGGACTACGGGCTGACGCCTGAAGGCGAGGAGCTAGTGAGAACGGCCAACAAGCTCGGCGTGATCGTGGACTTGGCGCACGCGAGTAAGAGGACTGCTTTAGAGGCTATAGACGCCTCTTCAAAGCCAGTTATTATTAGTCACGCTAACATCCGCAAAATCGTCGACACGCCGAGAAACGTCGACGACGAGGTGCTCGAAGCTCTCTGCAGGAAGCGAGGCGTCATTGGGATCTCCGCTATCGGGCCGCTAGTCTCGACGAAGCCCAGGCCGACACTGGACGACCTGCTAGAGCACTTTCTCTACGTGTACGAGGCCTACGGGCCAGACATCCTGGCTATCGGCACTGATTTCCACGGACTACTAGGACTCCCCGCGCCAGAGGGCTTCGAGTCAATAGACAAAGTCCAAGTACTACTAGAAAAGCTCAGAGAGAGGGGCCTAAGCGAGAGCGATATTGAGAAAATAGCGTACAAAAACGCCTTGAGAGTCATTACTGAGAACCTCTCCTAGAGTACTTTACAGGTAGGAGGGGTGTCCCGGGGATATAGGTCGGCCCACGGAACCCGCTCTCATTGAGCCGGCTTACCACCGGCACTCGACGGGCGAGGCCGTGTTTCTAATTTATGTAGTAGAGCCCTTAAAAACGCGTGAGCGGTGTTTTCTGCGTGAATTTGAGTGCTGTGAGGACTTTTAGGAGTAGAGTTATTGAGTGGTATGCTCTCCACGGAGACCACTGGTTACCGTGGAGACTACGTAGTGATGGGTGGAGCATTCTAGTTGCCGGTGTCCTCTTGAGGAACACTACTGTTAAGCAGGTGCTCAGAGTTTACAGCGAGCTCATCGAGAAGTACCCGTCACCGGCGGCGATGGCGTCTGCCAGCGTCGAGGAGGTGAGAGAGCTCATTAGACCTCTCGGCATGCAGTACACTAGGGCGCCGCTACTAGTCGAACTCGCGAGGACTATCACTACGAGGTACAGTGGCGTAGTGCCGTGTAGTCTAGAAGAGTTGCTCAGCTTACCTGGTGTTGGCGAGTACACGGCCTCCGAGGTCTTACTAGCCGCGTGCGGTCAGCCAGTACCACTAATAGACAGGAACTTCGTGAGAGTAGTGTACAGAGTGCTGGGAGTTAAGCCGAGTAAGAGCAACCCCTACAGGGATCCAGAGTACTACACTCTAGCCCGGAGCCTCGTTCCGCGCGACGTGGAGGGAGCCAAGATGTTTAACTACGGGGTCTTCGACTTCGCGAGAAAAGTCTGTAAACCGAGAAGTCCTGAGTGCCATAGTTGCGCACTGAGAGACATATGCGTAAAGGGGTGTGCGGACACTGTACGCGCGTAGTCGAGTAGACAGGGAAACACAGCCAGTACAACTGTACTCTTCGGCGTGGCCTATGTGAAGCGATCAGGAGAAAAAAATAGAACTACTAGTTCACACCACTCCAGAGACCACTCCTCTGAATAGTGACGGGCATATATTACACTTTGAGGGGTCTACGTCTCTACTCACCAAGTAGTGTACTCCACACGCATACTTCTTTGAGAGGACGTGCAGTGTCAACTTTGCTATCTCCACGTAGACTCCCTCGCCGCACAGTTTTCTTGTCGCTATTTCATCTGACAGCCTCTCGAGCTTCTGATCAATCTCTCTAATAACCGTGAAGTCGTGTACTCCCCTCTCCCCCTTAACATATCTCGTGACTAGTGACGGGGAGACGCCTAGACACCTAGCAATCTCTATTCTACTCATATTTCTCGATAATAGCTTTAATATGAGAGCTCTTTTTAGTGAGGGCTCAATGTGCTTTGAGGCAAACTCAAACACACTCCTCAACTCTACAGCACCATTATTTTCTTCTTCACTTCTTCCGGGTTGTTCACCACCTCGGTTAAGTCTTCGACTACTTCGAGAACACCTATTAGTTTACCCTGCGAGTCCTTCACACCTGCTATAATCACTCTTAAAATCCTGTCGCCAACTCTTGTCCAGAACTCTCTGTACGGGAACTCTCCTCTCAATAGCGC
>JAJHQY010000079.1 GCA_020833085.1 Desulfurococcaceae archaeon | reverse complement strand
TCTAGTAGAGATATCATCGCGTCACATTTAACTGGCCCAACAACTCTATCACCTGCTAAGACGTAAACGTCTAGTGCTCTTGGAACTAAGTAGTTTCTCACAGGACCTCCAGCCGTACCCACCTCAACTAGAACAGCTTCTAGTGGAGGAGGCATAAACCAAGCTCATGAGCCAGAGACCTGGGTACTAGGAGTTGAGGAGTTTCCGCTTCAAACCCAGAGTTCACGAGAGCAGATGTAATAACCTCTTTACCGCTCACACTAGCAATTCTCAATTTTACTCTCACAGCCACTAAAAACCCCTCCTTCTCAATGAGTATATGTGACCAATCCTCCTCTTAATAGGGTATATGTGGCCGATTCTACCAACAATTCTGCTCAATCTCGTAGTCTCCCACCGATCTATACGTAATGTAAGACAGTGTAAAATCTATTAATGTACTACACGGCTCGTCTATATGGTGTTTTGTTCCTAGTTTTCAATTCAAGTAGTGTAATGGTTATTTGAGAGTTGTGGAGCGTGTCTTGTAGTATTAAAATGTAGAGAAGAAATATGGAGATGATGTAGAGAGGTGCTTTTTAAGCTATATTTCAGCTTTTTGATTCTTACCCTGGTGAAGTTTTTCTCTAAGTAGTATAGTACTGTTATTATGAGAGCGACTAGTAAGGCAGTATTGATCACCGTGTACGAGTGACCGGTTTCCACGGCTTGTTTTTCAAAGTTTATGTTTGTGTCAATGAGTTTGAGCGTGGCTTTTGCAGATAGCCCTGTGTAGCCTCCGCGAGCCCACCCCACTTTGCTAATTAAATGCGGTGTTGTATACGTCTCTATTACTTTTAAAGCATCATTTCCACGAAATTCACCGTACAATAGTACCCCAGTATAGTAGTCGTAGAGTAGTCTAGGGGGCTCACTAACCGGAAATACTCCTCCCACTCTTCGCGTAGAGGGATTATAGGTAATGTAGTATGAAAATTCTATGTTTTCACACGTGTAGATTAAAACGTAGAGTTTTACTGGGTGTAACTTTAAGCTGTATTTGAGTACTCTACTCCAGCCGCAAGTATTATTTACTGTAGTGGTGTTCTCGAGCACTAAGTAGTAGTGGCTCTTAGTATGATCAAAGCTACTTAGAGCTAGTGTAGCAACTACTTCACGGCTTAATTCACGGCCACTAATATCTAGGTGTAAGTCCACTCGTTGCTGGTGAAGAAATCCAAGGTAGTAGGCATCGTGAAAGAATATAGTTACTACTCTAGGCTCATAATTGGAGTTAAATGTCGCGTTGAACACGAAACCTAGTTTACCACTAGTTACACTCATACAAGTAGAGTTCTGAATACACTCTACTAGATCTTCACTCATATCCTCACACATGTAGTCAAAGAGAGCATTTACAATAGTAGATTCCTCTAGGCTCTTAGAGTTGTACACAAATCCTAGTCCGATGGAAGGCTCACCATTCACGAGTTTAGGTATTTCTTCACGTATTTGACTAGGAGATGCTAAGTAGAGCCACTCACTAATCCACGAGTTACCAGTGTACGCTCCGAGTGTATAGATATTTAGAGTCAGGTTTAATGTAAAAGACTTGTTTAAACTCCATTCTCTAATTACTTCACAACTCCAGTCACTACAATGCGTAGCGTTTAAAGCAGTAATAGTGTAGTTCACGATTACCATGTCTTCCGTAGCGTCAACGATATTGTAGTTAATTAAAAACATATTCGCAACATACCATTCTCCACTAGCTCTCAGAGCAATGGGGGAACTAGTGTTGAAGAGATAAGTAAAGTACACGCCTGGTTTAAGCCAGTAGTAGGAGTCAGTAATATTATGTGTACTAGTCTGCTTCGAGGAGTACTGATACAAGTATAAAACAGCAATTAGTACTAGTAAAGTGAGTATTAAGAGTAGAGGCTTATTATTAAGTCTTGAGAGCGCCTTCTCCAGGAATATATGTGCTTCTGCCCGAGAGGACCTCACAGCTAGTATATGCAAGTACCATCACGAGTCTCTGCTGTACTAGCTGATGAGTCGAATTTCTCAGAGTAGTATGGTATGTACACAGTCAGCCCAAACCCTATCATTTTCTCAGCTGACTCCGAGAACTCCCAAGTAGGTACGATGTACCTTATAATAGGTGACATTATTAAAGTGACGTTTCCGCACTTGTAGTCCTCGCAGACGGTTACGACGAGAGTCCACGCTGCGAGATAAGCCCGCTGAGACGCGTTACCCCACGCGTAATTCGGGTACAGTACCTCCACGTAGATATCAGAGTATTTTCCAGAAGAATAGTTATTGCAAGCTACACGTGCTGATACAGGTGGGAGTAGAAGAGTAAAAATAAATCCAAGTACGAGTAAATGAGTTCTCATCTTAGACTCCAAGTCGCATATATTTCTAAGGCAGACTAAATACTTTTCAATCGTTATGAAAAATGGTATCTAAATCCAGCGTTTACGCTGATTATAGTACCCTACGACTCCGAGTGCAGCACAGATAATCAGCGCTACTAGTGTGTTTAACTCTAGCATAGTGAGTCCTATAAAAGCCATAATCGCGCCGGCTAGGGCATATAGAGCGTAAATGTTGAGTCTTCCAACACCATATAGTATTAGAGTATAGATAACTATGAGTGCTAGAAACAAGTAGATAGTTACCTCTACGTAGTT
>JAJHQY010000078.1 GCA_020833085.1 Desulfurococcaceae archaeon | reverse complement strand
GCGGTGAGAGGGGCTTCGCCATGATCCTTCAGACCAGGGAGCAACATATTAGGAGGGCTAGGGCGACGTCTAATATCTGCACAAACGAGGCGCTCGTGGCCATTGCGGCCGCTGTGTACCTCTCTATGCTGGGTAAGAGTGGCATAGTCAGGCTTGCCGAGGTCAATTACTACAATGCCCACTACGCCTGGGTTAAAATGAAGAGTATTGGACTAAACGTCGAGGTGTTCAAGGAAGATTTCTTCAACGAGTTCCCAGTGTCGTTTAACGAGCTGGGACTAGAGTACAGAGCCGTCCACGAGAAGCTGCTAGAGAGGGGTCTACACGGGGGGCTCTACATTAGAGACTACTACCCGGAGCTCGGCGAGACAGCACTCTACGCCTTTACAGAGGTGCACTTGAAGGGCGACATTGACGCGCTAGTCAGCGCTCTGAGAGAGATTGTCTCTGAGAGGTGATCGACGTGTTTAGGCAGGCCAAGTGGAGCGAGCCTCTCGTATTCGAACTGGGAGCTCCCGGCAGAATTGGCGTGGCACTGCCAGAAGTGAGTGAGGAGGTTAGAGCTCTCGTCGGCGAGCCGAGAATACCCAGCACTATGAGGAGGACTACGCCCCCGCCGCTACCAGAGCTCAGTGAAGTAGAAGTCGTGAGGCACTTTACAAGACTCACGCAGATGTCTTACGGCGTGGACAACGGCCCAGTACCACTGGGCTCCTGCACAATGAAGTACAATCCGAGAATAGCGTGGGAAGTAGCCTTTGACTCGAGAATAGCGGAACTACACCCACTACAAGACGAGAGGACTGTTCAGGGGCTCCTGGAGATGATGTACGAGTTGCAGAAGTGGCTGGCAAACATAGTCGGCATGGACGTGTGCACACTACACCCAGCCGCGGGAGCGCACGGAGAGCTCGCCGGAGTGTTAACTATAAGGAAGTACCATGAAGTCAAGAGGCAACTCGAGAAGAAGACTGATATTATAGTCCCCGACAGCGCTCACGGCACGAACCCGGCTAGTGCGGCTATGGCGGGCTTCAGGGTGATAGAGGTCCCGACAGGGCCCGACGGCAATATCGACATGGAGGCCCTGAAGAGCGCTGTGGGAGAGTCCACGGCCGGCCTAATGATCACTAATCCCAGCACACTGGGGCTCTTCGAGGAGAGAATTCTCGAAATAGCTAGACTCCTCCACGAGCACGACGCGCTACTATACTACGACGGCGCCAACTTGAACGGTATTATGGGCTACGCGAGGCCCGGCGACATGGGCTTCGACATAGCCCACTTAAATATACACAAAACTTTCAGCTCCCCCCACGGAGGGGGAGGCCCCGGCGCCGGCCCCGTGTGTATTAAAGACAGGCTCGTAGACCCCGAGCGCGGCATTTGGCTCAGAGACCTAGTACCCGGCTACTTAGTGGTCTACGACGAGGAGAGGGGGCTCTACAGGCTTAAAGGGCCCGGCCCCCACAGCGTTGGTTTATTGAAGTCCTTCTTCGCGAATACAGTGCCCCTAGTGTGGGCTTACGTGTACATACTCATGATGGGCCCGCAGGGCCTGAGGCGCGTCACTGAGCACGCGGTTCTCATAACTAACTACTTCGCTAAGCTAGTCAGTGACGTGAGGGGCTTCGAGATACCGTACGGTAAGGGGAGGTTTAGAAAGCACGAAGTCGTCTTGAGCGCTAAGCCCCTCGCGGAGGAGACGGGCGTCACGGCCGAGGACGTGGCTAAGGGCCTACTCGACGCGGGCTTCTACGCCCCCACAATATACTTCCCACTAATAGTGAAAGAGGCCTTGCAAACAGAGTTCACTGAGAGCGAGACCCCGGAGAACGTGGAGAAGTACGTCGCTAGGCTGAGAGAGATAAGTGAAATAGCGTACAAGGACCCCTCCGAGCCCAAGAAGTGGCCAGTCAACACTAGTATTAGTAGAGTAGACGCCGCTAAGGCTAATCACCCCAAGTACTTGGCCCCCACGTGGAGAGTCTACGTAAAGAGGCTCAGAGGAGAAATACAGTGAAGTTCGACGTCGCGATCATAGGGTCTGGCATCGGGGGGTATCCGGCAGCGGTTTACTTGGCCGATAGGGGGCTTAGAGTAGCAGTAGTGGAAGAGCACCTAGTCGGCGGCGAGTGCACTAATTACGGCTGTGTCCCCACAAAAGCCCTCTACCACTTCGCAGAGTCGGCCAAGTTCGTCGAGAAAGTGGGGGGTGAAGTAGCGTACAGGTGGAGTAGCCTAGTAGAGTGGATTAGGAGCGTTGTGAGAGAGTCTCGAGCGGGCATAGAGTACTTGCTGGAGTCGCGTGGAGTAGTGCTAATTAGGGGTAAGGGTGTCTTAGCGAGTCCGCGCAGAGTACTAGTAGAGAGCGGTGGGGAGAGGAGCGAGATCGAGTGTGACAAGGTGATTTTAGCTCTCGGCACAGACCCCGCGGACCTCCCAGTTGCGAGATTTGATGGTCACGGCATTGTGAGCAATAGAGAGGCTCTCTACTTCGAGGAGAAGCCTAGTAGAGTCCTCATTATTGGAGGCGGAGTTGTGGGGGTTGAGCTCGCTAACGCCTACTCGTCTCTGGGCGTAGAGGTCACTCTAGTTGAGGTAATGGAGCACATACTCCCCTTCACAGACAGGGATATAGCATCAGCGCTGAGAGCGCACTTGTCTCAGCGCGGTGTCAGAGTACTCGAGGGC
>JAJHQY010000076.1 GCA_020833085.1 Desulfurococcaceae archaeon | reverse complement strand
TTACCCACATGGATATCTGCACCCCCATTAACCAGTAAAACCTCGCGTTGAGATCTCTCCTAAGCTCTAAAACCTCTCTCCTAACGCTTGCAATTTCACTAAAAACCTCTCCTCTAAGACCCGAGATCCCGCCAAAACTTCCTTTCTAAGACCCTCAAACCTCTCATCAATATTCCTAAACCTCTCGTTGATCTCCTTCCTAAACGCGACAAACTCTTCTCTTAAATCCCTCAACTCTGTCTCGATATGGTTCAATCTCTTATCCATTTGCTCGACAATGCCCTCAACCCTGGCAACCCTCTCCTCAAGCCTAGACATCCTATCTTCTAACTACTCATACTAGCTATACCCTGCAGACTCCAAACATATTTATGGCGCGTTCACCAATTAACACATTAACTAGAACGTCTCCTCGCCAACAATATCTGACTATGTCTGTGTATGTTACGTCTGTGTATGCTTGTATCTCCGTTAGTGGAATTGATCCTCTTAGGGATGCGTACATCGTAGTAGGGGTTGCAGAAACTGCAGAGGGGCTGAGCCGCAATAAGAGTTTAGCTAACCAGGTGAGGGGTGTATGAGACCAGGGCACGTTAAGCCGCTATTAAACCCAGTAATAGTAGAGAGAGGTCTAGTAGATAGAGTTGCAAATCCGTAAAATCCATATTACAGAGTTTTAAAGGAGTACCCGAGTGAGTTATTTGACGCGTGTTGCTCAGTGAGATTAAGCCGAGAGGCACGTGAGCTGTTCTTATTGGCTGAGAGTAGTAGAGGACTCTAAGGCGCACTCACTACAGCAAGCTATTTCCAAGGTATTTTTAAATATCGCTGAATTATGTGCTCAAAAGTCCTAACAGCGTCTACTATGAGGAGAACGAGAATAACTAGCGCTATGACAGTAATGAGGTAGTTACATAGCTCAGTGATTTCTTTGCTAATTCTAGCTAGTGTCATTGCGTAGTTAAGTGGAAAACGCGCTAATAGAGTAATTATTAGTAGCAGTAGTCTCTTAGCGAGTTGTGCATATACTAGTGGCGTTACCCACAGTCTTTCAATAACGTAGTCTTTTAGCGCGTTAAACAATGTGGCTAAGGCCTTCACAAAATTAACGGACAAGTAGACTAATAATGTAATCTCAACTATTGCTATTAATTGCCACACTAATGTGTAAATGTAGAGTTGGCTGCTTTCAGAGTAGTAGAGTGCATTGTCTATAGCTAAACCTGCGAGAAAAGATAACACTGTGAGAAAGAGGAAGTAGACAAGTATCTCTTCTAAGAGGATAGAGTAAGGCTTTGCTATTCGCGGAGTAATAGGTGGTAACTTGAACCTAGAGATAAACCTCCGCGTGACGGGGCCTTCGCCCTTTAGGCTGTGGAGTACTGCTCTTATAATAAACCACCAGCTAGCAATGCCTACATACAGTAATGCATACGCATAAGCCCTGAAGAAAATAGCAATACTGAAGACGAATATTCTAACATCTCTCGTGGCCCACGGAAAGGAGTTTCTGATCCTCGCAATGTACTCCTTACCGTGGAGGGCATTACTCACGTAGCTCACGAGTACAGAGCCTAGTAGAGAGAGTGTGAACACTACTAGGACTTCAAATAGTGTTTGAGAGTACATTAGACCCCGGGTCTCTACTACTAACCTGTAGAATAGAGCTGTCATTATTAGCGTGTCTACAACTCTATCGAGAATATTGTCTAGTAGAGCGCCGAATAATGATTGTACTCTGTAGAGTCTCGCCAACTCACCATCAACTCCATCGAGAAGCGATGATAGGAGTGCTAGTAGAGCCCCGAGGTATATGTGGCCAGTAAATATTAGAGCAGATGCCGCTATTCCGACAATTGCTACTAGTAACGTAATGATGTTTGGGTGCACAAAAATCCTGTGCTTGTACATGGTTAAGCTAATTAACGTAGAGAACTTCCTATTAACATACCTGGAGATAACACCATCTGTGTCCTTTACGAGGTTTCTTCTCAGTATTTTCCAGTAAAGTCTCCTGGCCTTCACGAGATCCTCAACCGTGTCAATGTCCTGCCAGAGGAGCCCTGAGACATCTACGAAGCTAACGAGATTTGATCTCGCCAGAGCGTTCACAAAATCCGCGAGCGTGGCTTTTCTACCCTTCTCGTTCACTACTTCACTTATGTGGCTGAGTAGTGTTCTCGGAATGAAGAAGACCCCTGTGTCAACACCACTATAAGGTGGAATATTCTTACCTGACAAGATAACGTACTGGTCATCAACTAGTATTTTTAACCCCTCAACAGCATCTCTACCTCTTGCACGCCTATCTAAGCAGAGATAAACCTTAGACATGTCAGTGAAGGCTGTCTTAATGAGCTTCTTAACGAGGTTAAATTCGTAAATGTGATCTGACATTGAGAGCAGAATATCGTCTTCAAGTCCAAGCTTTCTCAGGGCTTCTACTGCTTGGTGTAGAGTCCATAGATTTCCATCTCCCTCAGCGACGTCTACGACAAGTACCTTGACGTCACTTCTCCCGGAGAAGAAGGCCTCGAGATCACTCCTTGTAACCACGTATATTTCTTTAACACCTACTTCCCTAAGAGTCCCGACAATATAGTCTAAAATAGATACACCCGGCTCTAACTCAAACAACGTCTTAGGCTTCTCTAGTGTAAATGGCTTAAGCCTGGTACCGTAACCAGCTGCAAGGATAAGACCGATCACTACGTGATCCCAGAGTGTAGT
>JAJHQY010000077.1 GCA_020833085.1 Desulfurococcaceae archaeon | reverse complement strand
GGGGTCTTTGGGGACGTACCGGGCGACGTTGTCTTCGACTCGAATGAGGCCATTGGGTACACTCACACACTACACAGGTTTAGAGTGCACTTGAGCCCCGAGAGCTACATCGGTGTGAGAGTAGTTGTAGCAGGTAGGAGAGCTATTAGAGTGGTCTTCACAATTCCTCGTGGTTTAGACGTGAAGCCTAAACGCAGAGTGTCTATTTACAACCCTGAATTAGACTTAACCGAGAAGCCCGTGGAGTCGACTAGTAGTCTGAGCGCTCCGCGAGGACAGTTCTACATAGACATCCCAGTAGTCTACGCCATACTGGGAGTTCCGAGAGTGGACCTGTCTAAGTGGCTACTCAGCGTGGGCGGCTTAGTCGAGAAGAGATTAGACTTAAGCCTCTCAGATCTCTACGAGCTCGGCGTCGAGAGAACTACACTAGACTTCCACTGCGTAACGGGGTGGAGTGTTAGGGGGCTAGAGTTCGCGGGCGTGCCGACGAGGAGGCTCGTCGAGATAGCTAGACCCGAGAGTAGTGTTAAGTGGGTTTACGTCGAGTCGCTCGACGGCTACTCAACTATTATTCCGTACAGCGACTTCACGCGCGAGGGTAGTTTAGTCGCCTTGGAAATGAATGGTAAACCGCTCGATATTCTACACGGCTACCCCGCCAGGCTAGTGTTTCCACACCTCTACGGGTGGAAGAGCGCGAAGTGGATTAGTAGAATAGTCTTCACGGACAAGTACAGCGACGGCTACTGGGAGGCTCTCGGCTACCACCCTAGAGGTAGAGTTGACTACGAGGAGAGGTTTAAGACCGCCTGAACCAAGTCGATTCTTTAAAAACTAGTAGTATGCTATGTGGGGTGTGGTGTGACTGTGGAGTACACGAACCTCGGCTGGACAGACGTCAAGATATCGCGAATAGGGCTCGGGACCTGGCAGTTCAGCGAGGCGTGGGGTGTACTGAGCTACGAAGTCGCTAAGGCAATTATCGCTAAGGCGCACGAAGTCGGAATAAACTTTATCGACACGGCTATGGTGTATGGTAGAGGTCTCAGTGAGGAGTTTATTGGGAGAGCTCTCAGAGAGCTGGGAATACCGCGAGACGAGGTAGTCATAGCCACGAAAATCCCCGGTGACTTCTTAAGCCCAGACGACGTCTTCAGAGCTGTTGACAGGTCCCTCAAGAGGCTCGGCGTCGGCACAATAGACTTACTCCAGCTACACTGGCCTCCCTGCTGGCACAACTTCCCCACTACTCTCTACGCGAGGTCACTCGAGAGGCTCATTACTATGGGTAAGGTAAACTACATTGGAGTCAGCAACTACCCAGTCGCGCTAATAGAGGAGTTGAGGTCTAGTTTCTCCTTCACGGACATTGTGAGCATGCAGTACAGGTTTAACTTACTCGAGAGGTGGGCTGAGCTAGAGCTAATACCCTACGCTGAGGCAAATGACTTGACGTTCATACCGTGGAGCCCACTAGCTAAAGGCCTACTCACAGGGAAGTACACGCCTGAAAACCCACCACAATTTAGTGACCTGAGGAGTGGAGACCCCCTATTCCACCCGGAGAACTTCAAGAGAGTAGGAGAGCTGGTGAGCGTCCTCAAAGCCCTCGCCGAGAAGTACAATAAGACCCCGGCTCAAGTAGCACTGAACTGGCTAGTGAAGTACAGCCCTGTAGTGGTGCCAATACCTGGCGCTAAGACACCCGAGCAAGTAGTAGAGAACGCCGGCGCGGTGGGCTGGGAGCTCTCATACGAAGACTGGAGGCTACTAGACGAAGTGAGCAAGTCAATTAGAATTACCTACGTTACGTGGTAGACTCTACTCGCCGCTCTCAACATTCACCCGCTACTCGCAGTTAATTTTTAATCGAGAATTTTTCCTAGGACCACCTTCAGGGCCTCTCTATCGCGGTGTAGCGGCAAATGCTAATATACTCGTAGTGCGCTAGGTAGTCTACGTGTGTGGTGGTGGACTAGGTGTCGTGAGTGCCTTTCGAGGCGTCGCCCGCACTGAGTAACTTGGAGAGTCGCGGAGAGTCTAGAAGTAAGCTCTCACTTACAGGGCGGTGGTGTTCTTCTACGAGACGAACTCTACTCGTACTCGTAGTGTGAGCGCTTATGAAGTCGACTCCGCACTCAGAGCCCTCTTCGAGGAAGAACGCGGCGCTAACTAGTATTAGGAAACTCAGAGTTGCATCACTACTAGTAGTTGTAGCGCTAGTAATTGGAGCGACTCCGCTACTAGTAGTGCTCGGCTCGCTCTCCACGTTTAACGTTGACGTAGTCGCCTCTGCTGTTTTCTCGTGGATTATTCTCGCAGTGGTCGCACTAGTACTGGGGCTCGTAGCTATATACGCGTATTTAATACCGTCAGCACAGGGCCTCGCCGAGTTGAAGCCCGAGGAGTTCCAGACGGTGTCGAGTCTCCTAGTAGTCGGCTACGTGGGGGGCCTCTTAACCACGCTACTAGCAGTAGTACTACTCGTACTGGACTTCACCGGCATCACTGGTAGAAGTCCTCTAGTAGCTCTCCTAGTAGTTGTACTGCTAGTAGCTGGAGCTGTACTACTCACTGTGGGCTGGATTGGAAACATAGCATACTTCTTAAAGCTGAGAGACGTCTTTAACTCCTCCGCGTTCCTAGTAGCCGGCGTACTGTTAATTATACCACTACTCAGCATTATCTCATGGATACTTACATACGTAGAGGCGAGTTCAATAGAGA
>JAJHQY010000075.1 GCA_020833085.1 Desulfurococcaceae archaeon | reverse complement strand
CCATGAGTATACATTTACGCTGAAGCAGGGTAGTTCTAAGAACCTACTAGTCTACGTTCCACCCGTACTGTATAAGCCTGTTTCAGAGTACACTGAGGTCTTTGAGAAGACTTCTCGTGTAAAGGTGTATGTTTCGGTTGGAGCTACTGGTGTGTTGATCAGTAGAGTGGAGTCTACACGTGAAGGCGATGTGCTCTTTACAGCCGACCACCTATTTATGGAGAAAGCTATTAGCAAGGGGCTTGTTGACTCAACTACAGTTAGGGTAGTATCATACCTAATACCAGCAATCCTTGTCCGCAGAGGTAATCCAAGTAATATCACCGGGTTAAGAGACCTCGTCGAGAAGCCTCTACGGATAGGTGTAGCAGACCCCGAGACCGCTCCCTTTGGGAGAATAGCTGTTGAGATCTTGAAGCGGGCCGGTGTATATGAGTCTGTGCGAGACAGGCTTATCACGTACAGTGACGTGGGGTTAACAGCTAGGCAACTCGCATTAGGACTAGTTGACGTGGCTATCCTACCCTACACGGCGAAGTACTGGTACCCTGAAGAATTAGACCTAGTGTGGTTTTCACCAGAGGAGATAAGGGGGCTAGTAAGCTGCCAGCTAGTAGCAGTAATATCATTTAGTAAGAACAGAGAGCCCGTAGAGGTCTTCATTAGCAATTTCACTGCTTGGCTTGCCGAGAACAGCCTTAGACTTGGATATATCTCGAAACCGGAGGATATAGCTAACTTTACTCCTTATAATATTAGCGATTTAGACCTTCCTAAAATATGTTTGCAAGGTGTAAGAGGGTGAGAGCTGTTTTCACTGTCGGTGATAGTGTTCTAAAGTACCTCACGGGACTCGTAGTTTTAATCCTCCTGCTCGTGTTTACATCTCCTCTGATAATTCTCTGGGAGAGGCGCTTTAGCGTTGAGACAGTTGAGTTAAATCTACTGGTAGAGTCTCTTATACTCTCACTTATTACATCAATGTTCTCATCTATACTAGTGTTTATCTTCTCTGTTCCAGTTGCTTTTACATTAACTACTATAAGAGGCTCCTTTAAGAGGACTATTGAGGCGGCTATTATGATTCCGGTTATAGTTTCTCCTTCGGCAATTGGTTCAATTATTTTACTCTTCTTTGCGAAGAGCCCTGTTGGCTCCACGCTGAATAGGCTTATTGGCGTGTTAAACGATCCTAAAGGTGTTGTTCTCGCTCAGTTTACTATAGGCTTTCCAGTTGCTGTATCATTCTACACTGCACTGTTTTCTAGTATTCCACGAGTATACGAGGAGGCCGCTATAGAGGCCGGTCTCTCAAGGCTCGAGTACTTGTACAGAGTTCTCCTCCCAATGACTAAGAGTCAAGTCCTCTCAGGACTAGTACTCACCTACGCAAGGGTCTTCGCGGATTTCGGTGCATCGTTAATAGTGGGTGGTGGTATTAGAGGCAGAACATGGACATTTCCAATTTACGTGTATATGATGACACAATACGGGGAGATAACAGTTCTCTCACTAACTTTACTCATATATCTACTTGTGAGCTTTGCGCTCCTCTACACTTTTCTCACGGCTAGAGAGACCCCTAGAAGCCTAGAACACGAGTAAAAGCCACAATAGAAGCAGTTGAGAATCAGAGAGCTACAGCGTCTCCTCCTTCACTTCTACATGAAGTTAATGTTCTCAATACTTAAGAGTGCCTTATTAACACCTCTACTAGACAAAGACCTCCCCGCAGGAAGTGATGCAATTCTATTAACCATGTAATAGAGTATTAGAGCTTACGTCTAATCTCAACTTCTCACATTAATTCCCGTGCTCTAAATTTAACCTCTGCTATTATACCGCTCCCCAGTCCTATAACTCTACGTGAGGAACCTCCCACGCCCTAAGACCTTACTGTTGCCACCATACTACCTTCTTAGTGACTACTCGCTTAACTGCAATATCCTCCTTACTACTCAGTATTACCCCCTAACTTATGTGCTAGAGACTACAATATTCTGCTTGAATCATGAGACACAAATAAGCCTATTAGTAATAATTGCGACATTGGTAAGCATATCAAGATTAACACTACTTTGAATGATGACTCGTAAAATTACACTAATTAATACTAGTCCCGTTAACTACTCACTGCATATATGAAAGCAAATCGAAGATGGAAATAAAAGTTCAGACCCTGTAGGGATTTTTAGTAAAAATAAATATTAAGAGGAAAATCAATTCAAGTAAACAGCCGGGGACCCCGGAGCCCGTGCAAAAGACCCGAGTAGCGGGGCTACATGAGCACGGGACGGACATCCCCGGCTACTTTCTGTCCACAGGGGTGCTATTATGACGTTGAGGCGAGTCAATGGTATAGGTGCTCTCCCGCTGTGTTTGATAACTATAGGCGTCTATATTTGTTGTCTATTTCCTTTAGTTTTGCTATGTTACGCTCTTCAGACGAATCGGGGCTTTCTACTGAGAG
Source organism: Desulfurococcaceae archaeon (assembly GCA_020833085.1). The sequence goes on along the minus strand of JAJHQY010000075.1, from coordinate 269 downwards.
CCACGCGTCTATTATTTCACGCGCCATAATGCTCGTTACTAGTCTACCACTCATTGCTAAGACGTTCGCATCATTCCACAGCCTAGCCCCCCGCGCTGTCTCCGGGTCGTTACATAGAGCTGCACGAACACCTGGAACCTTATTGGCTACTATAGACACGCCTGTTCCAGTATAGCAAACTAGTACACCGAAGTCTGCTTCACCTCGAGAAACAGTCAGCGCTACTTCTAAGGCTACATCGGGCCACGGTTCTGGCTTCCCAGTTTTAA
>JAJHQY010000009.1 GCA_020833085.1 Desulfurococcaceae archaeon | reverse complement strand
TGGTCAATGCACTTAGCCGACATAATTGCGAGAGACGGCTACAAGCCAGACATAATCGTGGCTGTTGCGCGAGGCGGCTATGTGCCTGCTAGATTGCTCTGCGATTTCCTCGGCGTAGAGAACCTCCTTAGTGTTCAGAGCCAGCACTGGACAGAGGCCGCTAAGGCTGAGGAGAGGGCTATTCTCAAGTACCCGTATGTAGTAGACGCGAGGGGGCTGAGAGTACTCGTTGTAGACGACATAGTAGATACTGGTGAGACTCTAATGCTCGCTAGAGACTACATTAGAGATAGCTGGAAGCCCCTGGAAGTAAAGACAGCCGCGCTCCAATGGATTAGTCCCGTTGCTAAGTTCAAACCAGACTACTACTACATAGAAGTCAAGGAGTGGGTGTGGTTTCAATACCCGTGGACGAGGTTGGAGGACACTTATCAGTTCATTAAGAGAATGATCACCGAGACGTACAAGGAGACGGGTAAAACGGAGTGGACTTACGACGAGATCGTCGGCGCCTTCAAAGAGTGGTACGGTATCGATGTCGGAGATGTCTACTACACGAGAGCACTAAGAGTGCTAGTAGAGAAGAATATTTTAAAGTACGACGAGACTAGAAAGGTCTACAAGCTCGTGGTGTAGCACCGTGCTCGTACCGCCCCAGGTCAAAGCTGAAATAGGAATTATTGGTGGTAGTGGCCTCTACGAGCTACCGGGTATAGAAAACGTCAGAGAAATAAAAGTATACACTCCCTACGGTATGCCTAGTGACAACATAGTTGTAGGAGAACTCAGAGGGAGAAGAGTAGCTTTTCTAGCTAGACATGGACGGGGTCACAGAATACCACCACACAGAGTCAACTACAGAGCCAACATCTGGGCTTTAAAGGCGCTGGGAGTGAAGTGGATACTAGCTGTTTCCGCCGTGGGTAGTCTCAGAGAAGACTATAGACCAGGAGACTTCGTGGTCCCAGACCAGTTTATAGACATGACTAAGGGTATTAGAGCTCACACTTTCTTCGAAGGTGGAGTAGTAGCGCACGTGAGTATGGCTGATCCCTTCTGCGAGCATTTGAGAAAAATAATTCTAAAAGCCGCCTCAGAGTTTCCGGATATAAGAATTCACAGTAGAGGAACTTATGTGTGTATTGAGGGCCCCCGCTTCAGTACTAGAGCTGAGAGTAGAGTGTGGAAAGAGGTCTTTAAGGCTGACATTATAGGCATGACACTAGTACCAGAAATAAACCTGGCCTGTGAAGCCCAGATATGCTACGCTACAATAGCAATGATAACTGACTACGACGTGTGGGCTGAGAAACCAGTTACAGCCGAAGAGGTTATGAGGACTATGAGCGAGAACATCACTAAAGTAAAGAAGCTAATACCCAGAATAGTAGAGCTACTACCCAGTGAGCCGGATGAGAGAGAATGCAGTTGTTGCAAAAGCTTAGAGACAGCACTTGTCTAGAACAAGCTGAGAGAGCACTGCTGAGAGTAGAAGAGAAGGCGAGAGAGTACTCTGAACTAATCGAGATTTTTTTAAATCAAGTTAGTGGAGACCTCTACGCTACTTACACCGGTCTAGGCTACTTACCAGCTAGTGTGCTGTACTGGTACTTAAATGTAATGTCGAGTACTCTAAAGTGCGTAATTGGAGAAGTAGAGGAGATTGCTCTTCACCTACTGCCCTACCGGGAGAAGGGGTCGCTGATTATTTTCAGCGTGGAGGAGTACTCTAAACTGATCTCTGCTCTACAGGCGATTAGGCTTCTCGACTACAACTACTTAGCCTTCGCGCTCACGCCGCTAGATGAGCGGTTACGTGCGCTGTTAAAGCATTACAACGTCAGTACTTATAGTGCTAGTAATCTCGTAGAGGCCTCACTCCTAATGAGCCTCGCCGTCTTCCACGCACTCGCAAAGAGGTATAAGAATCACCTACAGAGTCGAGGTTTAAGACTTGCAAAGCACAGCGAAGAGGGCTTTACTCCCGTGCTCAGCTCACTAGTAGAGAGCTACAGAGGCGTTTTAGAGGAAATAGCAGAGTCGAGAGAGCTTATAACTGTAACTTCAAGTAAGTTCCTCGAGCCAGCTGCGCTGACACTAGTCCACGCGCTTAGAAAACACAATTTACTAGTGTACTACACGCCACTAGAGTTCGCTGAGAGAGCAGAGAAGACTCTACTAGTCTCTTCTAGCGTTGAGGAGCGAATTAGAAGAGAGTTTAAGTCAAAAACTACTCATCCAGTTCTAGAGCTAGTATTAAATACAGACCCTCTCGAAGCCGGAATTTACATAGCAATGCTCTCGTACTACTTACTCGCTCCGTGCAGTAATGTTAATTAATAAATAATAAACAGTAAAGCCGTGTAGCGTCTACTTTATTAGGTACCGGAGACCAGCTTGTACGTGGTGAGAAAAAATGAAGCTGACGAGGAGAAGACTAGTGTTGCTACAAGTACTACTTGCAGTTGCCGTAGCTTTACTTGTCGCCTCGCCTAGTAACATCACTACTGTAGGCGTGTGTCTAGTCCTCTACGCTATTGTACTAGTTGCACTCTTCTCTCACTGCGAAAAAACTGGGAGTATTAGAGAGCTCCAGGGAGTTTTACTAATAGCGGTGCTCTCAATGTCTATAGGCGCCTTTATAGGTCTACTAGCCTCGTGGACGCTGCTCTCTGTACTAACAGCCACATCTATTATCCTACTAGTGCTAGTATATTCCCTTTTCCTGACTAGGTGACGCGTGTGAGAATAGCCGTAATAGAGTATAGGAGTACACCCGCCAAAAGCGCTCTGGAGCTACTTGAGGCTATTGAGAGGAGAAATCACACACCTGTATACCTGAGAACACACTTACTCGACGCCGTAATTACTAGTACGGGGCTGAGTATTTACCACGGCAGAGAGGAAGTCGATGTAGACGCCGCCATACTGAGAAATATCGGGTTCTTCTTGAGCCTAGAAGTCTTCATGAAGAGACTCGGCGTACTAGAAGCACTGGCTCAGAAAGTACCAGTCGTGAATAATCCGACAGCATCTTTTATAGCTCGAGATAAGTGGAGGTGCCTCCTCAGACTACACGCGAGTGGAATACCCGTGCCAGAGACGCTCATAACTGAGAATCCCTTTACGGCTATGAAATTCGTAACTACTAAGAAGAAGACTGTGTTAAAGCCGCTCATGGGGAGTCTAGGTCTCGGGAGTACTCTAGTAAGTGATCCTGACACGGCATTTAGTATTACCAGGAGCCTGAGGAACATAGGCATACCCAGTTACTACCAGGTGTATTTAGAGAAGCCCGGTTACGACTACAGAGTCTTCGTTGTGGGAGACCGAGTAATAGGCGCTATGAAGAGAGTTAGTAGTCACTGGAAGACTAATATAGCTCAAGGAGCTCAGGGTGTAGCTATTAAAATTGAAGAGGAGCCCGAAGTCTACGAGCTCGCGTTAAGAGCGACAAAAGTACTTGGACTAGAATACGCTGGTGTAGATATAGCCTACGATAGTGTCACGGGAAAGTACTTTGTACTCGAAGTAAACGCGTTTCCACACTGGGAGGGTTTAAGGAGAGCAACTGGTATAAATCCCCCCGACTACATAGTTGAACACGTTATTAACAAAGTAAAGCGTTAATCCGAGAGAAGCGGGTTAAATACGGAGTTGCGGCTTAAAGTAAAGTAGTAAGTGATGAGTAGTAAACCGGCGGACTCTGTGAAGAAGAGCTCTCAGACTGACAGCTCGCATAATTAGCTCACGCACTCAATAGCGCCCGGTGGTGTGACCTGGGCGTTTTCTCTATATCCAGTTACGAGGAGATCGTTAAAGAGGGTCTCGCCGAGATAATTGTGCCGCGAATAGAGCTCTATAGAAGAGAAGATGGGAGCATAGAGCCGGCCTGGATGCCCGTGTTTTATAATCCACACGCTGTAGTAAGCAGAGACTTAACAGTGCTCTTCTTGAAGGCCACTATTAGTAAGCGTGACTTTTTCTTCGTAGACTTGCTAGCAGGTACTGGTATACGAGGTATTAGAGTGGGCTTGGAAGCCGGTGGTCATGGTATTCTCAACGACATTGACCCCAGGGCTTACTACTACATTAAGAGAAATATCTCACTAAACAAATTAGAGGGTTCATTAGAAGCATTTAATCAAGAGGCAAATACTCTACTAAATATGCTCGTATTCTCGGGAGTGCTAGTAGACTACATTGACGTCGACCCCTACGGCTCCCCAGCGCCATTTATAGACTCTGTATTCAAACCCCTCGCTAAGAGCGCTTACATGGGTTTAACCGCAACTGACTTAGCGCCCTTATCGTGCACACACCCTCACAAAACACTTACTAGGTACTGGGATAAGTGTGTTAAAGTGGATTTTGACAAAGAGTACGCACTCAGACTACTGATAGCAAATGTCGCGATGAGAGCCGCCGCGCTCGGTTATGCTCTAAAACCCCTCTTATCAGCAGTTCATAGACACTACATAAGAGTGTTCTTTGTTGCCGATAGGAGCTACAATAAGGCTTATAGAGTGCTTAACGAGTGTTTGGGCTATATATGGTACTGCACAGACACTCTTGAACGCGGCTATATTAAAGACGTTCACGACACTCCACTCTGTATTAGTGGGCGAAAACCTACTGTACTGGGGAGAACCTGGATATGTAGCACTAGTAGTAGTAAAGTCGTCGCTGAAGTACTCAATAAGGCTAGAGAAGCTGGCTTTATTCACCCAGACACTACTAGAATTCTCGAAGTTCTAAACGCTGAAGTAGAGATCAATGCACCATATATAAGGCTAGACAGGCTCTGTGGCGCTTTAAAAGTTAATATGCCGAAAATAAGCGTGCTCATTAGTAGACTTCGAGAAGTAGGCTTTAAAGCCACGAGAACACACATGGAGGTGAGAGGTTTAAGAACTAATGCCCCTTTCGAGGAGCTAAGGAAAATACTTCTCGACTTAGCTCAGAGAGAGGCTAATTCGAGGTAGCGCGTTACACTTGAACTTCTCGCGGGTCTCCTCTCCTAGAGGATTAGCTATTTATTCTCTCTGTCTAGAAGAATTAGTAGTTGAGCTCTATAGGTGTGAGTTGTGAGTGAAGATCTTAAAAGCAGAATCTCGGAAATTATAAGTAGGAACTCCATTGAGTCCGGTAAAGGCGTAATTGTGAGTATAAGGGTCGAGGAAGGCGATGAAGAGGGCCTCTTTATCGAGGGCGGTGAGCTAGTGTACAGAGCCCCGCTTACAACTGGATCTGGGAGAGAGAACGCCGCGCTAATTAGATTTCTTGCGAGAACTCTAAAAGTACCATCTTCGAGAATAGATATCGTTTACGGTGCACGAGAGCGAGTGAAACGGGTGCTGATTTCAGAGATTAGTCTCGATGAGCTTGCGAGGAGGTTAATAAGAGTAATTAGGCTTGTTTAACTTCGCGTAAAACTTCGAGAGGTAATGTTCTCCTGTAGTTCTCCCTGTTTTCAAGTGTTAGTACAACTTTCTTAGCAGTAGCAAGCTCGGAGAGGATTTCCCGGTCGCCTAAATTGTAGTGAACAACGAGAATTAAGTGCTTATCTGACCTTAAGAGCTTTAATAACATAGGCTTAAAGACAGGTAGTTTGAGCTCCATAGGTCCCACCTCATCTATACCCACTACTGGCGTTTCACTCATAGCCCTATTCAGAGCTCTCTCTACAAGCTGCGAGGCCTCTTCTACGACTACACCATAAGACCCTACTCTAACTGGGCTAGGGTAGTCTCTCCTAGCAAGCCACACCTCCTCACCAGTTAGCAGGTCCACGAGTTTAAATCCAATTCTTCTTCCCTCAACTCTGACTTCTGGAGCCATTATTCCCCCGACGGGGATGTCGTGCTCTCTCAGAGTAGATATAATAGTGCTGAAGAGCGTTGACTTGCCTACTCCAGGTCTACCCGTAATTACTAGTCGCAGTGATCTCAACTAATTACATCCCTCTTAGCCAAAGCGCTCTCCACGTGCTTTATGTCTGCATGAGATTTTATTACAATAAGAGGCGTGTTCACAAGATCAGCTATTTTCTCTGCATTTTCAATTTTACTCCTCACTAAGGGGCTACTCGTGGAGGTTGCCTTAGTTATAGCTATAGTCAAGTTCTCGTTCTTCATAACTATATCTACTGGTGTCCTGTTGAAACGTAAGAATATCTTGTTAAACTTAGATGCCAGTCTCCACAGAGACCTCTCGATCTTATCACGCGGAGTATCACTAGTAGTGATCTCGCCTTGAACTGTCATGGTTTGACTAGTTATGTCTAGCTCTTCAAATATATCCTCGCCCAGGAGCTCTGCTAGTAACAAACCCTTGTCTAGCGGTACTAGGAGATCTCCGCGTTCATATAGATATATAGCCTTTTTAGTGACTTTTAGTAACTCGGCGAGCTCGCTTCTAGAATAGCCGTACTCTCTCAGTTTTTCACGAAATACTCTGCTGTTTATCTTTAAGAAGTAGTTGCCTTTGCGGTACATGACTACGGGCTTCTCTCTCCCGGATATACTCTTTTCAAGCGTTTTCACAGTCAAGATTACTATTCCATATTTCTCATACAAAACGTCGTCTTCTAAACTGCTGTCTCCGTCTCTGAGAGCTACTAGCAACGACACTGAGTTGTACGCTTTACTACTCTTCTTTAAATCACCCAGCTCGATCCTGCTAATTCTCTTAAGGTCTTCCACTACCTTAATTACCAGGGGTTTAGAGCCTGTTTTATACGCTATAATGTCGAATCCTCTACTTTCCGGAGGGTAGGAGATAATCTCGGCTACGAAGCCGGCTCCTTTAAGCGCGGAGAGAGTCTCTCCTACCAGCTCTTCCGCGCTATTATCTCCACTCATACCTGTTTTGCCCGTGTGAAAATACTCCTATTGCAAAAATTTTACTTTAACGTACTTCTTTAATGCCTAAAACTCATCCTGTTCCTACTCTCTTACTTTCTCCTAGTATAACGGGCTAGTATCATTGCGTGGTCTTTGTCATAAGGTTCTAGGTGAACTATGTCTATTATTTCAAAGCCTCTCTCTTTCAGCGTGTTAATCTCTCTCTTGTATATTTCACTGGGCTCTTTAGTCACGTCTATACTTCTAGCTTTAATTGCGAGTAGCAAATACCCCGAGTCTTTGAGGAAAATATCGGCATTATCGGCGACTATGGCCGCCTGCTCTGGCTGTGCTATGTCAGCATAGATCCCGTCTACTATTTCAACTATGTGTCTGTAGTCTAGTGGCTTTCTAGCATCAGCTAGTATTGGGTACAGGTTTTTCCTCACATCGGCAACCATGATAAACTCTCTCATAACTCTAGGCGCTATGTCGACTCCATATATTCTGCCACGAGGACCTACTATATCGGAGATGTGGCTAGCAGTGGTGCCAGAAGCCACGCCTAAGTAGAGAATTCTATCCCCCTCTCTAATCGGCTGATCAGCTAGGCCTTTTAATAGAGCTCCCGCGAGTTTGCTTCTATATGGATTCCACTCACGGTACTCAATATTGTTGTACTTAAAGAGTCTCTCACCGTACACTCTATGACCGGGCACTAAGTTCTTTGTCGCGAGCCTCGTTGTTCCATCTTCTAGTTCAACTACGTAGACGCCAAAGTACTTCTCATGAGGCTTTATTGAGACAACACTACTCACTCAGCTTCACCTGGACTTCTCTTTTCCACCCTCCTTATCTTTCTTCCTCTTCTTCTCCTCTGTTTTAGCTTTTTCTACTCTTGGTGGTGGTTTAGGATAGAGTTTCTTTACTTCCTCGACCCTCTGCTGGAACTCCGCTGCTAGCTTGTCTCCAATAAACCTGCCGGTGAAGAAGTCTACTTTAGCTGCAATTGCCAATTTCGCGGCTAAAGCTCTGGCTATTTTACCTCTCTGCCACCTAGGAGACCTGTGTATAGCTGGGTGCTGGAAGATAACTCCGTGTTTCGGCGGCTTACCACCCGTTCTCAGAGCTCTAAACAGGGCTTTCTCTGCACCTAAAACCTGTATTGTACTAGCTGGCAACTTAGCCATTTTTTCTAGTCCACCGGCGAGACTGAGAAGCCTGGCACCCAGCTTGGGTCCAACTAGTGCTGTTATATTCGGAGCTACTTCCTTCATAACAGTCTCAATATAGTCTTCTAGAGTGTCTCTGAGCCTGTAGAGGTCTAGTATTATGCCCGCTAAGACCTTAATGTAGTTTATGTCAAAGTCGCTCAGCTCAGCTCCAATACTAGTAGAGGCCGCCGATGCTACTTTCTCGGCGAGTTCCTCGGGGACTTCTAGTTTACGGAGATTCTCCTTTGTAAAGTTCACCCTGTCACCAAGTTCATAGACTAGTTTAGCGTATAGCATGTGGTCTCGTACAAGCTCATCTAGCTCTGGGAAGTGGAGACTATACCACTCTCTCAGTCTAGCCACGTAGAGATTTATCGTCCTGTCAATATCGTCAATCGCTCTAATAGCCTGAACAGCCAACATGTCTCTCTTCTGAGCCGCTCTCCTCAGCTTTCTCCTAGTCCACTCTAGTGTTATCTCATGTAATTTCGCAAAATACTCCTCGAGAGATGGGGCAAATCCGTACTTAACAGCTAGTTCAGGTAATTTCTCTCTAACACGCAGTATCTGTATAGAAACGGGATCAACTATCGAAGAGAGACCCTGAGACGCCGCGGCCTTAGCTGCCGAGTAAGACTCTACTACTACGACGCTGACTCCTTTCTCCTTCAATTTACTTATTATCTCTGCAACTTGAGGAGTTACATCCCCCCTCTCAATGCTAATAATGTACTCGACGAGATCGTCTAGTCTCGAAGGACTTGGAACGAACTCCACTATCTCTCCATTTTCATCTACGGCTATTACTCCTATAACAGTCTCTGCCAAGTAGACTTTATTAGGCATAATTACCAGCCTTAGTAGGGATAGTGGAACAGGTGTTTAAATATCCCTTTCTCTAATCTCTAAATGAGTAGCGCGGTGACGCACACATGCCAACCCATGGATCACTAACAAAAGCCGGTAAAGTTAGAAGTGCGACGCCAAAAATACCACCTAAACCGAAAAAGAACAAGCCTCCAAGAGTGAGAAATAGAGTGGAGTACCTTAGGAGATTTGTCGTTAAGCGAGAAGAAACCACACTACCTGTAGCTCAGTAAATGAATCTTCAATTCAACTTCTTAGACTGTGTGTCCTCTCTTCTGCGCTCACAGGGGCCGTGTAGAAGTCATTATATATTCCCTCTACTCTAAACATAGACCGGTAATTAGTAATGATAGTCTACTATGGTTACACGGGTCCCCTGGCAGAGCTCTTAGCAAGTAGGAATATCAAGCCTGGCGACCTGGTCGCTGTGACTTTAAAGGAAGGTACTTTACTGCGCGGCCTCTTAATGCCTAGACCAGAGCTCTATAGTGAACAACAGGTTCTCGTAATTAAACTAGAAAACGGCTACAATATTGGAATTAAGCTAGAGAGAATTCTCGATATTCAATTGACAGAGACTAGAGTAGTCAGAACTCAGCAAGCCGCTCGCAAGCTAGTGAGTGAGAAGAGCGCGCCGAGAGTGACACTCATAAGTACTGGCGGGACAATAGCGTCTAAAGTAGACTATGAAACGGGAGCCGTAACACCAGCGCTTACTACTGAAGAAATACTTGAGTGGATACCTGAACTAGAAGAGATCGCCGTGATCAGCGCTAGAGAGCTCATGAGTGTTTTTAGCGAGGATATGGAGCCACGCCACTGGGAGCGGATAGTTGAGAGTATCTACAGAGAAATGCTGAGCGGCGTTAGCGGAGTTGTTGTTGCACACGGAACTGACACCATGACGTACACTGCATCCGCGCTGGCCTTTGCTATACAGGACAAGCCCGTGCCAGTAGTATTCGTGGGGTCGCAGAGAAGTAGCGATAGACCCAGTACGGACGCCGTCTTTAATTTAATATCAGCCTTTCTCGTAGCCTCCAAAGCTCCATTTGCCGAGTCAGTTATCACAATGCACGCAACCCCCTCAGACCCCTACACACTCGTACATAGAGGAGTTAAAGCGAGAAAAATGCACACTAGTAGAAGAGATGCTTTTCAGTCAATAAACGATAAGCCAATAGCACTCGTAGACCCGCTTAAGCGCGAAATTAGAGTTATAGGTAGAGTACTCGAGTACAGGGATTCTTCGAAAACACCTGTTCTAAGAAACAAGTTTGACGAGAGAGTAGCCCTCGTGAAAGCCTACCCGGGAATACAGGAGGAGATAATAGACTTCCTCGTAGACAAGGGCTTTCACGGAATTGTAATCGAGGGTACAGGTCTGGGGCACATAGCTAATAGGGTTATAAATTCAATTAAGAGAGCTGTTGAGAGCAGTATTCCCGTTGTAATGACTAGTCAGTGCCTATTCGGGCGTGTAAACATGAACGTGTATAGTACTGGGCGTAGACTACTAGAAGCGGGTGTTATACCTGGAGGGGATATGCTTCCCGAGGTGGCTTATGTCAAATTGTCCTGGATTCTCGGCTCAATTACACGCGATGTGAGAGAAGTCAAGGAGTGGATTACAAAGAACATTGCTGGAGAGCTAAATGAGAGACACTCACTAGACCTCTACCCGAGGTGGGTATATGAGTAGTGGGGGTATAGATTACAGAGTACTCGGCTTGAAAGTAGGCCTGGAGATTCACGTTCAGTTAAACACTAGGAGAAAACTGTTCTGTCCGTGCCCCACGAGGCTTTCTACGAATTATAGTAGTGAGCTAGACAGGTATCTTAGACCTGCTAGAAGTGAAGTTGGAGAAGTAGACCCTGCTGCTATGTTAGAGTGGAGTAAAAAGAAGAAGTACCGCTATCTCGTACCCAGAGAGGAGTCCTGCCTCGTAGAGGCTGACGAAGAACCACCACACTTCATGGACAGAGAGTCACTACTAGTAGCCCTAGCTATCGCCAAGGCCTTGAACATGAAGATAGTAGACGAGATACACGTTATGAGGAAAATAGTCATTGATGGTAGTAACGTGAGTGGTTTTCAGAGAACTGCTCTTATCGCGCTCAACGGGCACATCAGAGTAGACGATAGAGTAATAGGTGTACAGACGCTGTGCCTAGAGGAGGACGCCGCTAGGAAAGTAGAAGAGAGTGAAGTAGAGTCTGTTTACGTATTAGATAGGCTTGGAATACCCCTTGTCGAAATAGCCACTGCTCCAGATATAGATACCCCTGAATTAGCTCTCAAAACAGCTCTCAAAATCGGGCAGTTAGTGAGGTTGACTGGTAAGGCTAAGTGGGGTCTCGGAACTATAAGACAAGACATTAATGTCAGCATCGCGGGTGGCGCTAAAACAGAGATCAAGGGTATTCAACACCTCTACATGATACCACTAGTTGTGGAATATGAAGTTAAAAGGCAAATAGAGCTACTCAGAATTCGCGACGAGTTAAAGGCGAGAGGGCTAGCTCCCGAGAATATAAAGCCTGAGGTGGTAGACGTCACTGAAGTCTTCGAGAACACTTCATCTAAAGTCGTAAAGAGAGCTCTTGAAAAGGGCGGAGTAGTCCTGGCACTTGTACTGCCAGGTTTTAAGGGCATTCTCTCGTGGAGCATTCAGCCTGGCAGGAGATTCGGAACCGAGCTGAGTGACTACGCTAAGGCGTGGGGAGGTGTTGGAGGTATTTTCCACACAGACGAGTTGCCTGGATATGGAATTTCTGAAAGTGAAGTTTCAAAACTCTACTCTGCTACAGGCGCTAATAGCTCGAGAGACGCTATTGTAATAGTAGCCGATGAGGAGGAGAAAGCGAAAAAGGCCTTAATAGCCGTGGCTGAGAGGGCTAAGTACGCTATTATCGGCATACCAGAAGAGACCAGGGCGGCTAATCCAGACGGCACAACAAGGTATATGAGGCCGAGACCCGGAGCCGCGCGCATGTATCCCGAAACCGACATACCACCTATTCTAATAACAGATGATCTTCTGGAGGAGGCCTCAAGGTACATGCCCGAGCACCCAGACATTAAATACAAGCATCTAGTAGAAGAACACGGGCTCAGTAGCGAGCTAGCGCGAGCGCTACTAAATGACCTCATGCTCGACTTCTACGAGTACCTAGCTGAGAAGTACAGAGAGAGAGTGCCCTGCTCAGTTATAGCCTCTATACTCGTTAATACCATACCAATGCTTAGAAGAGAGGGAGTGCCTGTTGAGAACCTGAGCGAAGACGCGATCGAAGATGTAGTGAAACTAGTAGCTGAGGGCGTCGTGGCAAAAGAAGCCGTGCCGGACCTCTTAGCCTACATGGCTAAAAACCCCGGTGTGCGCGCTATTGACGCTGTAAACGCGCTTAGAGTGAAGAAAATAAGCGTGGAAGACCTGGATAACTTAATAGTGAACACTATTGAGAGACTTAAAACCAGGCTACTTGAAAAGAGAGATAAAGCATTTAACATAGTAATGGGAGAAGTCATGAAAACTGTGCGGGGAAGTGTAGACGGCAAGCTCGTAGCTGAACGCGTAAAGTTGAAGTTAAAAGAGGTGCTAGGTATAGAATAGCCTGGCGATGAGGAGTACCTCCGGCAATGAGCAGTGATTTGAAGGCATTATACCGAGCAGTAATGATGAGTAAACGGTTTTAGGATCTGTGACTGGGCACGAGCGTACTGACTCCCCATGTGAGCTTTT
>JAJHQY010000074.1 GCA_020833085.1 Desulfurococcaceae archaeon | reverse complement strand
ACTTCTCGAGTAGTGCTACTAGAGCGCCTAGTACAAATCCGGCTGTAAAAGAGCTCACTGAGAGGAGTCCAGTAGCTAGGAGTAGGCTAAATACGCCTACAGCTACTTCTCTAGCACTATTCACCGTGCTTAATACCTGCTCGCTGAGAGCCCACATAGAGAGGAGTGATCCTAGTAGTAGTACTAGTATGAGGGAGAGAACGTACTTTAACACTTTAATACTAATGTAGCCCAGGACTACCCCGAAGAAGACTACTAGTACTACTAGTAGTGAGTTGTCTCCGGAGACTGCTACTCTAAACGCCTCTACTAGCTCTGCTAGACTCGGCGTCACTCAAACCCCGCGTAAGTATGTGAAGCCTAGTGCGCTAAAAACAGGGGGCCCTGTAACACTCTCACTTCGCGCTCTCCAAGTTCTTCTTTAGGGACTCTAAGAAGTTGTCTACGAGTCGCGTAGTCTCGAGTGACAGTAGAGACTTGCCTTCTAGTAGTGAGCTCAGAGCCTTCTTCACGACTCTCTTAACGTTCCCCTCTCTGAGGCTCTTAGAGACCTCCTCGTAGTAGAGCCCTCTCACTCCGAGCTCTCTAGTAGTCTCCACGAAGACTCTAGCGGTCTCCTCAATAGGGACTTGAGAGAGGCTCTTGCCGAGTAGCTCTAGGAGCTCAGCTACTCTGCTGTGCAACTCCCTGACTACGCGCGCCTGCTCCTCGCTGAGTACTCCAGTTAGCTTGTCTACTAAGCCCTCTGCTAGTAGGAGTGCAGCTGACTTGGCGTCGTTTAAGTACTTGACGCTCATCGCGTCAGCGTAGTAGTCAGACTCCAGCTCGACTAGTACGGGGTTTTCGGGGTCTCCGCTGTCAACGTAGGCTATGTAAGACCTCACGTCTAGCCTCTCGCGGATTTCTCTGTAGAGCTCACTAATCTCTCTAGGCTCTACTAGTGCGGGTGTAGTGTAGCCCAGTAGCCTCTTAGTCTCACTCCACGTGTAGAGCCTGCCCTGGGGGTCGCGGGCCATTAGCAAGTACAGTCTGTACTGAGTGGGGTCAGCGCCAATTGGGTACGGCGGCCTAGTAATAGCTGGCTCGGGACCCTCGAGCACAAACGTGAACGTCCAGCCCCTGTACTTGTCGACAGCGTCGTAGAGACCCATTTCCCTGGCCTTGGCGTCGGCGATCTCGACGTAGGGGTTTGCAATGACGTCTAGTGGCTCCTCGACGAGCTTCCCCTTCGAGTAGTACATGTTGTGCAAGACATATCTCGTCGCGAAAACCCACCTCTCAATTAGGGGATTGTAGTACAGTGTTAAGTGCCACCCGTCAATTCTCACAGTAACCTCCCTGGGCACTACTCCCCTGAGCTCGCTCTCGGGTATACCCGGTGACTTAGCGTAACTGAGCGGCTTATTGAACGGGTATGCCAGCACGCTCACGGGCTTGTCTCCCTCGAAGAGAATAACTGTGCCGAACGCGTGGAGGGCTAGTGGGTAGACTTTAAAGGGCACATTAGCTCTCCACGTGTATATGCACACGGACTTGTCACCTAGACTACTACACTTCCTCTCAATGTTCTTCGTGAAGACCTGTGAGTACCTTTCAAGTACTACGTTTAGCTTCTTTGTGGGCTGGCCGAGAATCCCACCTATAAACTTGATCTCCTCTTCACTGGGAGAGTAGCCCTCTTTTTCAACTCTGTACACGAAGTCCTCTACGAGGAAGACTCTGTTAACCACGTCCGCCACCAGAAATTCAGTACGAGAAGAGGCATTTATTCCTAGTCGCGCTGACTCACAGCGCGCAGAGCGGATCACCACAGCCCAGAGTTGACGCGGTGTAAATACTAATAAGAGGGCTACTCTTTAATACCTAGTGGCTGTGATGAGCCGGGTGAGCTGGAGGATCTCGTGAAGAGGGATGGCGTCGCTGAGCGCTCTCTGCACTATGAGCTCTCGGAAAACACGCTTCCTCAAAACAGCTCTCTCTCTACTACGCCTCCTGGGGGTTCAGCGTATTAGAGTGAGAGTGGAGTTCTCGGGTAGGAGTATTCCAGTAGTAGTGCCGCTGGAGTTCGCTGAGCCGGCTCTCCTGAATATAGAGCACGTCTTCGTCGACTGCGACTACTTTCAAGTAGAGTACGCTGTGCCTAAGCCCGGTAGTAGCGCTCTAGACGCGGGAGGCTTCCTCGGCTTCTACGCTACCGCCTTTGCACAGCTAGCTAGTAAAGGCGGAGCGGTGCACGTCTTCGAGCCGAATCCACTAGTACTGCCATACCTAGCTGAGAACGCGGAGATAGCGAGTACCAGCGGGGCTCTAGTACGTGTATACCCCAGAGCGCTCTGCGCGGAGAGCGGTCAAGTATACCTATACATTGGAGAGAACCCAGCCGTGACGTCTACTCTCAAAGAGCACGTAGAGGAGTTCACTAGTGTAGTCGCCAGGGTACCAGTGAAGTGCACTAAGCTGAGTACTGTGCTTAGGTACTTGGGGCGCGTAGACGTCGTTAAGCTAGACGTAGAGGGCTTGGAGTTAGAGCTCTTGAGAGAAGCTAGTAGTGAGCTTAAGAGAGCTGGGAGCCTCGTAGTAGAAGTTCACAGAGATCTCGTTGATACTAGTGAAGTAGTAGAGTTCGTTTCGAGAGCGGGGTTTGAGGGCGTAGTAGTCTACACTTCGAGTGAAATGCCCTATCAAGCAGTACTCTACGCTAGGAGAGCTAGTGACTAGAGCTCTCTCCTAGTGTACAGGTCCCTGTTTACGAACTT